>JAAYAO010000399.1 GCA_012719335.1 Propionibacterium sp.
CGACATGCAGGACATCGAGTTCACCGTCGAGGACGAGAAGCTGTACCTGCTGCAGACCCGTACCGGTAAGCGCACCGCCCAGGCCGCGATCAAGATCGCCGGCGACATGGTGGACGAGGGCGTGATCGACCGGGAGACCGCGTTGCTGCGGATCGAGCCTAACCAGCTCGACCAGTTGCTGCACCCCGCGATCGACCCGAGTGCCAAGGGCGAGCCGGTGACCGTGGGTCTGAATGCGTCCCCGGGTGCCGCGGTGGGCACCCTGGTGTTCAGCGCGGACGACGCCGAACGGCTCGGCAAGGCCGGTGAGAACGTCATCCTGGTGCGTTGGGAAACCACCCCGGACGACATTCACGGTGTGTTGGTGGCCCAGGGCGTGCTGACCGCGCACGGTGGCATGACCTCGCACGCGGCCGTCGTCGCCCGCGGCATGGGCCGGCCCTGTGTGGCCGGCGCCCACGAACTGCACATCGACGCCGCGGCGAAGAAGCTCACCGTCGGTGGCAAGGAGTACGGCGAGGGCGACGTGTTCACCATCGACGGATCGACCGGTGAGGTGTTCGACAGCGCACTGAAACTGATGCCGCCGCAGGTGAACGAGGACTTCGAGAAGATCACCGGCTGGGCCGACGAGGTGCGCACCCTCGGAGTGCGCGCCAACGCCGACAACGGCCCCGACGCTGCCCGGGCCCGCGAGTTCGGGGCCGAGGGCATCGGCCTGTGCCGCACCGAGCACATGTTCATGGACGAGGTGCGGCTGCCCGCGGTGCAGGAGATGATCCTGGCCGAGAGCACCGAGGAACGGGCCGTGGCGTTGGAGAAGATCCTGCCGCTGCAGCAGAGCGACTTCGAGGAGATCTTCGAGGCGATGAGCGGGCTGCCGGTGACCGTGCGGTTGCTGGATCCGCCGTTGCACG
This sequence comes from Propionibacterium sp., assembly GCA_012719335.1. Lineage (GTDB taxonomy): Bacteria > Actinomycetota > Actinomycetes > Propionibacteriales > Propionibacteriaceae > JAAYAO01. The sequence continues at coordinate 918 of JAAYAO010000399.1, forward strand.
AGTTCCTGCCCGGCCTGGTCGAGCAGTCGCTGGAGGTGCAGCGGCTGCAGTTGACCGGTGGCTCGGAGGACGAGATCGCCAAGGCCGAGGGTCTGCTGAACCGGATCAAGAAGCTGTCGGAGATGAACCCGATGCTGGGTACCCGTGGTGTGCGGCTCGCGCTGCTCTACCCGGAGATCCCCGAGATGCAGGTGCGGGCGATCATCCGGGCCGCGGTTGCGGTCAAGCAGCGCGGTGGCGACCCGATCATCGAGATCATGGTGCCGCTGGTTGCCTTCGCCAGCGAGCTGAAGGTGATGCGCGCGCTGATCACCCGGGTGGCCGATGAGGAGCTGGCCAACGCCGGGGTCGAGTTGCCCTACACAGTGGGCACGATGATCGAGTTGCCGCGGGCCGCGGTGACCGCCGATCAGATCGCCGAGGAAGCCGACTTCTTCAGCTTCGGCACCAACGACCTGACCCAGACCGGCATCGGCATCTCCCGTGATGACGCCGAGGGCTCCTTCCTGGCGGCCTACGTCGGTGAGGATCTGGTGCCGGCCAACCCGTTCGCCACCGTCGACGCCGACGGTGTCGGCGAACTGGTGCGGATCGGTGTCGAGAAGGGCCGCAGCACCAAGACCGACCTGAAGACCGGTGTCTGTGGTGAGCACGGCGGCGACCCCGCCTCGATCGCCACCTTCGCCCCGATGGGCCTGAACTACGTGTCCTGCTCGCCGTTCCGGGTGCCGATCGCCCGCTTCGCCGCAGCACGCGCCGCCCTGGACGCCCGTGAGGGCTGATTTCGGGGAAAGCCGATAACGGCGGGCGTCGGGGAAACCGGCGCCCGCCGTTTTCTTCCGCCGGCACCCCAGTGGCTGAGACCGCAAGGAATCGGGGTGGTCGAGGCCATAGTGGTCGCGGTGTCCGCCATGCTTGCGTTTTCAGTCATGGGTGGGTCGAGCGAGGCTGGTTGAGCCGGGCCGCGCAGCGGCCGTGTGGAGCCTCGCAACGGCTGGGCAGTTTCCTTGGTGGGATGCCGTTGGTAGGGGCCCGGGGCACTCCCGTGACTTAAGCCGCAAGGATTCGAGGGGGTCGAAGCCATAGTGGTCGCCGCTTCCGCCATGCTTGCGCTTTCAGTCGTGGGTGATTGAGGACGCCGGACGCTGGTTCGTGCTGTTGCGTCAGGCTTGCGGTTTCGGTCACCGATGGGGTGGCGCGGAGGCGGGTCCACGGCGACCGGAGTGCAGGGTTCGGCCTGATCGGGGGCGGGGTGGAACCGGTGCTGGATACGCTCACCGGGTGCATCAACTCGACTTCGGCGCGGTGACCCACCGGGGCATGGTGCGGGCGCTCAACGAGGACAGCATCTACGCGGCCCCGCCGGTGTTCGTGGTGGCCGATGGCATTGGGGGAGCCGAGGCGGGTGAGGACGCCAGTGCGATGGTGGTCGGCACCTTCCGCGCGCTGGCCGAGGAACCGGTGTTGGATTCGGACGGGGTGGTCGCCGCCCTGCAGCGCAGCCACGAGCAGGTGCGGGCTCTGCAGTTGCGGGCCCCCGGTGCCGGGTCGACGGTCTGCGGCGGGGTCGGTCTGCAGTACGGGGAGCACTTCTACTGGTTGATCTTCAATCTGGGCGACTCCCGCGCCTTCCGGATCTACGGTGCGCCCGGGGCCCGCCGCATTACCCAGGTGAGCGTCGACCACTCCCATGTCCAAGAGCTGGTCGAGGCCGGACAGTTGACCGCCGCCGAGGCCGAACACCACCCCGAACGCAATGTGGTGACCCGCGCGATCGGCTCCCCGGAGGGCTGCCACCCCGACTTCTGGTTGATCCCGATGGTGCTCGGGGATCGCTTCCTGTTCTGCACCGACGGTCTGCTGGACGCACCGCGCGAGAAGGTGCGCACAGTGCTGGTCACCGAACCCGACCCGAACCGGGCCACCGACGAACTGCTCGAACTGGCCCTGAACTCTGGTGCGCGAGACAATGTTTCGGTAATTGTCGTGGACGTCGGCTCACCCGAACCGGACGAGACGACGATCCCGATGACGAAGGCGTGGAGGTAGTCGTGGCAAACCGAGAAGTGGGACGCTGGCGCGCCACCTACATCCCCGGACGCTGGGTGGTGCTGGCCGGGCCCACCGCGATGGTGATCATGCCGCCGGCCCCGCCGAGTGCCAGCACGCTGTTGAACGCGCTGTGGGACGACCTGCTCGCGGCCGCCTCGATGCCCGATCTGGTGCAGCGGCTCGCGGCCTTCCGGATCGACCACTTGCCGAGCTTCGCCGCCTTCTTCTGGCACGACGACCAGATGCGTTCGCTGATGCGCGGCGAGGTGTCGGCCGTCGATGCCGCCACCGGGCAGCGCGTCGCCGAGGGCGCCGACGTGGTGACCTGGGTGGAAGCCGGGCTCGGCGAGGTGCGGCAGGTGCGCATCGACCTGGAGCCACTCGATCAGGAACAACTGCTGCAATTGCCGCTGGTCACCGGGGTGGTGGCCGCGGGTGCGGTGGTGTTGGACGCCACGAACGCCCCGCACTCGGTGCAGTGGGACGGGGCCGCCGCCGGAATCGCTGTCGCAGCCGCCCCCGCGGTGGCAGCGACCGTCGCCACCGATGAGTCAACCGAACAGCCGGGGGACGCGGTGCCTTCCGCAGCCGACGAACCGACCGAACCGGCGGCGGCATCGGACGCCCCGGTCGCCGAGGAGGCCGAAACCCCGGGCGAGCAGGCCGATGAACCGGCAACCGAGGAACCGTCGCCGGAAGATGCCGAAGCGACGGGGGTCGAGGCAGTGGGCGCCGAGGCGGAAGGCGCCGAAGCAGTAGGCGCCGAAGCCGTCGAGCCGGTCGAGGAAACCGACCTCGAGAACGATGAAGAAGCCGAGGCCGAGGACGTCGCCTCCGACCTCGCCGCGGACGAACCGGCCGGGGAGCCGGGGGCCGACCGAATCTTCAGCGGATCGGTGGACCCCGCGGCCGGCATGTGGGGTTCCCCCGTAGCAGCCGCAGCTCCCGCCGTGTCGGAGGAACCTGTCGACACCGACTCGCAGGGCGAGCCCCACACCGGGGATGCCGAACAGCCCGCCGAATCGGCCGCGGACATGTGGGGCACCGCCCCGGCAGCCGCGGTGCCCGAGACCGACGCATCCGCGCCGGACGAGCCCGGCCCGGGCGCACAGTCCGAACCGCACGATCGGCCCGAGGCCCCGGCAGCGGCCGAACCCGAGCGCCCCGATGCAGCCCCGGCCGAGCAGGCTCCGAGTTGGGCCGATCAGGGAGCCGGTGACCAGCCGGCCCCGGCCTGGGCCGATGCGGGCAACACCGAACAAGCGGCCCACGAGTCGGCCGACCAAGCCGTACCGGCTGCGGCGAGCGCGGCCGAACCTCCCGCCGGCCCGGTCTGGGCCGAATCCGGCAACGAGGCGCCGACCGAGGAGATGCCGGCGGTGCCGCCCTCGGATGCCACCGAGATGATGAGTAGTGTTCGCGGTGAACAGTCCCGCGATTCGAGCCCCGGCGGCGCCGACGGAGCAGCCGGGGCGATGGGTGGTGCGGTCGGTGGGGCCGCGGCCTTCGCCGGTCCGCCGGCAGCGGTGTCCTTCGGGGCCCCCGGTCTGCCCGGTGCACCCGGTGCGCCGGCACAGTCCGCCGGCCACCCCCAGCCCGGCCAACCCCAGCCCGGCCAACCGCAACCGGGCCAGCCTCAGCAGGGGCAGCCCGGCGGACAGTTCGGTCAACCGCAGGCTCCCGGCCCCTACGGCCACGGTGAGCAGCAGGGACACCCCGGGCAGCAGGGGTACCCGGGGCACCAGCCTCAGCCCGGTCAGTACGGGCAGCAGCCCGGGCCGGGCCAGGGTCAGGGGCATCCGGGGCAACCCTGGCCGGGGCAGCAGGGTCAGCAGCCCGGGCCGCAGTACGGTCAGCCCCAGGGGCAGCCTCCCCAGTACGGCGGGCAGCCCCAGCCGGGTCAGTACGGACAGCAGCAGCCCTATGGTCAGCCCGGCGGCCAGCAGCAGTACGGTCAACAACCCGGGCAGTTCCCCCAGGGGCAGCAACCTGGTGGGCAACCCCAGTACGGCGGTCAGCCCGGGCAACCGAACCAGCCGAACCAGCCCGGACAACAGTTCGGTGGCCCCCAGGGGCACCCCGGGCACGATCCGTCCCAGCAGCCGCCCGGCCCCTACGGGCAGCAGCACACCCCGCAACCCGACCCGATGAACTCGCCCTATGCCCAGCCCCCGGTGGCGGTCGAACCGCCCGCACCGGTGCCGCAGAGCGGGCTGATCGCGTCCATGCCGGACTTCGGCTCCGGGCAGCCCGGGCAGCAGAACGCCGCCCCGATGCCGAGCGCCGACGACCCGGCCGGTGACCACGACGGGGCCACCGTCTTTCAGACCGGCCTGGCCCGGGCGCTGAAGTCGGCTCCCGCCGAGGGCCGGGACGAGTCCTTCGTGTTGGCCTCGGTGTGTGTGCAGCAGCACCCGAACCCGCCGGGGTCGACCCAGTGCCGGCTCTGCTCCTCGCACGTGCCGCCGCAGAACCCGCGGCTGGTGGCCCGTCCGGTGCTGGCGATCCTGCGTCCGCCGTCGGGGTCGGTGGTCGAGGTCGACCGCAACGTGCTGATCGGCCGGGCGCCGTCGGCGAACCGGGTCGGCCGCGACCAGTTGCCGAAGCTGATGACCGTCCCCAGCCCCAGCCACGACATCTCGCGCACGCACGTCCAGGTGCACCCCGACGAGTGGGACATCATCGTCACCGACCTGCACTCCACCAACGGCACCACCTTGATCCACCCCGGCGGGGACGACCGGGAGCGGCTCACCCCCGGGGAGCCGGTGATCGTACCGATCGGCACGGTGCTCGACCTCGGCGACGGGGTCACGGTCGTGATCGACGCGCCGTGATCCAACAGTCGTGAGCTCGAAACGCACCCCGGCCCCGCCGCCGGACCTGCCCGGATACCGGGTGCTGCAGCACCTGGGTTCGGGTGGCTTCGCCGACGTCTTTCTCTACGAGCAGGACCTGCCCCGCCGCAAGGTCGCGGTGAAGGTGTTGGTCGATTCGGCGGTCGACGACGGGGTACGGCAGCGGTTCATCTCCGAGGCCAATGCGATGGCCCAGGTCTCCACCCACCCGTCCATCGTGTCGATCCACTTCGCCGGTATCGCCCCGGACGGACGCCCCTGTCTGGTGATGGAGTTCTGCCCGAAACCGAACCTGTCGGTGCGGCTGCGGCGGGAACGGATCCCGGTACCCGAGGCCCTGCGCATCGGGATCCGGCTGGCCAGCGCGGTCGCCACCGCCCACAACGCGGGCATCCTGCACCGCGACATCAAACCGGCGAACGTGCTGGTCACCGAGTACGGCTGGCCGGCGTTGACCGACTTCAGCATCTCCGCCCAGGTCGATGCCCGCACCGAACAGTTGGACGGCCTGTCGGTGCCCTGGTCGGCGCCGGAACAGTTCAACGACCTGACCCAGCCCGATTGGCGCACCGACGTCTACTCCCTCGGCGCCACCGTCTACGCCCTGCTGGCCGGACGGTCGCCGTTCGAGGTGTTCGGCGGCAACAACTCCACCACCGCGCTGATCTCGCGGATCGAACGCGAACCGGTGCCGTCCACCGGCCGTGACGACGTGCCGCCCCTGCTGGAACAGGTGCTGGCCCGGTCGATGCACAAGCGCACCGAGGCCCGCTTCCGGTCGGCCCTGGAACTCGCCCAGGCCCTGCAGGGCGTCGAGATGGCGATGGGGCTGACCCCGACCGCGATCGAGGTGCTGGACACCGGCCAGGTCACCGAATCGGGGGCCGAGGAGGACACCGCCACCCGGATGCGCCAGGTGGTCACCATCGAGCAGGACGCCGGCGCGACCTCCGCCCCCAGCACGGCCTCCACCAACTACCGGGTGGTGGACGAGGACGGCCCGCCACGCCGTCCGGTGATGCTGGTGGTCGGCTCGATCGCCGCGGTGCTGGTGATCGGGGTGATCATCGGGGTGCTGCTGTTCGTCGACCGTCCGCCACCCCCGGACGGGCCCGCGAAACCGACCCCGGGCTCCGGGCAGACCGTGCAATCGGCCCAACCGCCGCTGCCGGTCACCGATCTCACCTGTGAATCCACCGGTGCGAACCTGACCTGCACCTGGGTCCAGCCCGACGGTGAGGTGCCGGTGCAACGGTGGAGTTGGTCGTGGACCGAACGCCCCGCCGACGCCACCACGGTGGGCGAACCGGCCCTGGCCACCGAGGTGCCCGAGGGGTTGCAACCCTGCATCCAGGTCGTCGCCCTGGGCGAC
>JAAYAO010000046.1 GCA_012719335.1 Propionibacterium sp.
CCGGATCCCCCCCCGATCACCCGGCCGGTCGTCGTGACCGAGAACGCAAGAATGGCGATTACCGCGACCACTATGGTCTCGGTGGCGCTGAGGCTTGCGTTTTCATTCACGGTGGAGGTGTGGGGGGTGGGGTGAAGTGCCTCTTCGTGTGCCGTGACGGGCCCAACCGTGGGAGCTGCTGGTTGCTCTGCCTCGGGTCCGCGCAGGTGTGTTTCGTGCGGACTGATGACTGAACCCGCAAGAATGGCGCTCGCCGTGACCACTATGGCTTCGGTGGTGCTGGAGGCTTGCGGTTTCGGTCATGGGTGGGGATGAGGGGGTTGGTTGAAGTGCCTGCTGGCGGCGCCCCGGCCCCGGTCCCGCGCGTCCCTCTGATAGCTGAACCCTCAAGAATGGGCGCTCGCCGTGACCACTATGGCTTCGGTGGCGCTGAGGCTTGCGTTTTCGGTCACAGTGGCCATGGTGGGTTCAGTCAAGGGAATGGGCTCAACCAACGGACGAAGGGCCCGGCGGTTGTCTCCCCACGCTGATTGAGCAGGCGTCCGGCGGTTGTCTCCCACGCTGGTTGAGCAGGCGCGCAGCGCCGTGTCGAAACCCCTTGCGGGGGCAGGTGAACTCGACCGAGCCCACCCGACCCACCGGCGGGTCAGGCGTTCAGCGGGGCCCGCCACTTGCCGGGCAGGGCCTTCTCGTTGACATCGAGCACCACCAACTGCTGGGTGGGGCGGGTCAGCGCCACGTACAGAATCCGCACCCCGCCGGGGAACTCGGCCACGATCTGGTCCGGATCGACCACCACCACGGCGTCGTACTCCAGGCCCTTGGCCTGCAGCGGGGTGATCACCACCAGCCGGTCGCGGATCGCGTCCAGCCCCGAGTCGTGGGTGAGCAGCGCCTCGATCGCGCCCAACCGGGCGGACGGGCCGATCACCCCGATCGTGCCCTCGACCTCCTCGGCCAGCTCCTTCACGGTGTCGACCACGGTGCGGTCGGCCCGGTCCGGGGTGCTGGTCAGCAGCAACGGTTCGATACCGGTGGAGCGCACCGCCCGGGGCAGGTCGGCGTCCGGCCAGGCCGCGGTCACCACGGTGGCGGCCAGGTCGAACACCTCGGCGGGCGAACGGTAGTTGGTGCTCATCCGGAACCGCCGGGTCGGGGCGGTGCCGATCAGCTCCTCGATCGCGCGCTGGGTCTCCTCCGGGTCGGGCCACGACGACTGGGCCGGGTCACCGACGATCGTCCAGGACGCCTGTGGCCCGCGTCGGCGCAACACCCGCCACTGCATCGGGGTGATGTCCTGGGCCTCGTCGACCAGTACGTGGGCGTAGGTGTTGTGCGGCTCGCCCGACTGCTCGTGATCGGGCCGGGTGCGCAGCCGGTCGGCCATCGTGACCACCTCGGTGACCTCCGACCCGTCGGGCAGGAAGAGCGTGGTGGTGTCGTCCTCGGCGGGCGGGACGGGGCCGAGAATATGCACCAACTCGTCCAGCAGGGCCGCATCGGCCACCGACCAGGACGGCCGGTCGCGGTAGGACTCGGCCAACAGCAACTGGTCGCGCCGATTCAGGGTGCCCTCGCCGACGGCCGCGACCACCGCCGGGTCGGCCAACCGGGCCAGCACCGCGGGCGCCTCCAGTACCGGCCACCAGGCATTGCAGAACATCCGGAAAGCCGCCTGGTCGGCCACCAGGTCGTCGAACTGCTCGCGGTCGTCGACCTCCAACACCCCGGTGCCCACCGCCTGCTCCCACAGGGCGTCCAGCAGGGCCCGTTCGGCGTGCTCGCGGGCCCCGTTGGGCCGGTGCACCCGCCACACGGCGCGCCGGATCCGATCGAGTTCGGCGGTGCGCAGGGTCAACACCAGACCCTTCACGCTGACTCGCAGTTCGTTCTCGGGCGACATCGGCAGGGCGGCCAGCTTGCGCAGCACCGTCACCATCCGCAGGCTGCCCTTGATCGTGGCGACCTCGGGGGCATCCAGACGTTCGCCCTCCAGAGTGATCACGTCATTGGGCACCTGGCCGATGGCGCGCAGGGTCACCGAATCCTCACCCAGGGAGGGCAGCACCCGCTCGATGTAGTTCATGAAGGTGCGCGAGGGGCCGACCACCAGCACCCCGCCGTTCTCGAAGCGTTTGCGGTGCGAGTACAGCAGGTACGCGGCCCGGTGCAGGGCGACCACGGTCTTGCCGGTGCCGGGGCCGCCGTTGATGATCGTCACGCCCTGGTAGGGGGCGCGGATCGCCTCGTCCTGTTCGGCCTGGATGGTGGCGACGATGTCGCGCATCTGGTGCCCGCGGGCCCGGGCCAGCGCGGCCATCAGGGCACCCTCGCCGATCACCACCAGGTCGGAGTGGTCGCCGGAGCCGTCCAGCAGGTCGTCCTCGATGCCGATCACCCGTTCGCCGCGGCAGCGCAGCACCCGGCGGCGCACCACCTCCATCGGCTCGGACGGGGTGGCGCGGTAGAAGGGTTCGGCGGCCCGGGCCCGCCAGTCGATCACCAGCGGCTCGTACTCCTCGTCCCGCACCCCGATCCGGCCGATGTAGCGCACCTCGGAGTCGGTGCGATCGAGCCGGCCGAAGACCAGGCCCTCGTGTTCGGCGTCCAGGGTGGCCAGTCGGCGGGCGGCCTGGAAGGCGAAGACATCGCGTTCGAGCAGGCCGGTGCCGTCCTCGTCGCGGACGAAATTGGCTCGGTCGGACTGGAACAGGGCGCGCCCCTCGGTGGCGACCTGTTGGGCGGCGCGGGTGGCTTCGCTCAGGCGGGCGTACACGGCATCGACGTGCGCCTGTTCGATGGCGAGCTCACGTTCGACGGAACCGGTGCTGGGTGGTGCGGGCAAGCTACTCCGATCACGGCGACCTGGCATTACAGACGAACCAGTGTACTCGGCGGCGGGAGGCCTCTCGGCCGGTCGCCGGAGGCCGGGCATTCCGGCATGCCCTCGCGCCACGAACCGCCGTTGTTGCTCTACCATCACCCGAGTGGTAATGATTGTCGTTCCCAATAAGAAAGTGGAGTGCTGAAGATGAGTACAGCAACGAAAACCCGGGGGCGCTGGCGAGCGTTCGCGGTCGCGGTTGCCGCAACCCTCGCGGCCACGGCGATACCGACCCCGGTCCAGGCCGATGACATCCTGGTCATCGACCAGGGGCATGTGGATGCATTCAACGTGGTCGCCGAGAACGGTGGGCTGACCCTCGACCTCAAGGAGGACATCACCGGATCCCACGTGCGTCGTGCACCCGATCAGGTCGAGCTGAACGTCAAGGACGCGGCCTTCCGAACCGGGCTTCCCGAGTCGATTCCCGGAAGCCCCGAGGGATATGTGCTGCCGTTGTCGCAGGATCACAATCTGCTCTGGCCGGGCTGGGACACGCTGGGTATCCAGAACTCCGGCTTCGAGCCCGGCATCAGACTCCACTTCACCGAGGTCACCGGCCCGGGTGCGATCCACCTGTTCAGCCAGGGGGCCTTCGGCGGAGTGGAGCCGTTGCTGGAGGGCGGGGCCACCCAACTCACCGCCGGCGCCGTGCGCAACCAGAGCTTTCCGGCCCACACCCACGCGAACTGGGTCTTCGCCCAACCGGGCGTGTACACGATCACCCTGTACGCGACGGGGGTGAAGGACGGCCGGGAGGTGCACAGCAACGCGGCCACCTACACCTTCACGGTGGGCGATGAGTTCCGCGGCAGGGGATACGAGCCCGTTGCCGAACCGGAGCCGGATCCCGTCCCCGACCCCGAACCGGAGCCGGATCCGGTGCCGGACCCCGAACCGGAGCCGGATCCGGTGCCGGACCCCGAACCGGAGCCCGATCCCGCCCCGGACCCGGATCCCCTTCCCGATCCGGCCCCGCAGCCCGATCCCTCGACCGATCCCGCCCCGCAGCCGAGCCCCTCGACCGATCCCACCCCGGATCCGGATCCCTCGACCGACCCCGCACCGGCCCCGGCGTGCCGGCCA
>JAAYAO010000047.1 GCA_012719335.1 Propionibacterium sp.
CCTCGGCCATCACCGCGTCGGCGGTGACCTGGGTGACGATGCCGACCAGCCGGTTGCGGGCCGAGGACGCGCCGAGGTCGACCTCGGGCGGTTCGGTCGCCTGCCGCCGGCTCAACTCGGCCAGCGCGACCCCGTCGACGACTTGTCGTCCGTGCTCATCGGTGTCGGCCGGCAGTTTGCCGGCGTCGATCCAGCGGCGGACGGTGTCGGTCGAGACTCCCAACAGAGCCGCTGCTTGCCGCACCCGATACCGAAACATGCCGCCATCATACGCATACACGGCATGGATTGAGTCAATAAGGCGCACCTGCACCTTGACCGCTGAGTCGGTGTGGACGTCGCCGGTGCTCGTCGGGATGAGCTCGGTTGAGCGGGCAGGCGCCGGGGGTTTCGACACGGGTCACGCAAGCGTGACCCTGCTCAACCAACGTGGGCAGGGGTGGTGCGTCCTCAACCAGCGTGGATGGGGAGTGGCCGGTTGAGCAGCCCGCGTAGCGGGCGGTCGTCGAAACCAGCACCACCAATCCCCAAGACCGGCGGGACGTCGTCATGGGTGGCGACACGGATCCTGCTCAACCAGCGTGGGTAGGGGTGGTGCGTCGGTTGAGCATCCCGCGAAGCGGGCGGTCGTCGAAACCAGCACCTCCGAGGCAACCGAGACCGAATCCCGGAGTCACCCTGAGTGAGGGGGCCGCGAACCCCGAACCATCCCTGGGATGTGCCGCGGACACTGGCGAGCCGGCCCGTCGGCGGGAGATGGTGGAAGCACTGGAAAGCCCCAATGCGAAAGGACTCCCCATGAGCATCAAGCGATCGAGTACCGACCGAGTGCTGGGTGGTGTGTGCGGCGGGCTGGCCGAATCCATCGGCATCAACGCCTGGATTCTGCGCATCCTCTGGCTGCTGATCCCCGGCCCCAACATCATCGCCTACTTCGTCTGCTGGGCGCTGATTCCCGACTGACCCGGGTGGTGCTGGTTTCGACGGCCGCCCGCTACGCGGGCTGCTCAACCGACGCATCACCCCGTCCACGCTGGTTGAGGACGCACCATCCCCTACCCACGCTGGTTGAGCAGGATCCGCACCGCGGATCCGTGTCGAAACCCCGCCCATCACCACGCCCCGCCAGCCTCGTGAATTGGTGATGCTGGTTTCGACGACCGCCCGCTGCGCGGGCTGCTCAACCGGCGCAATACGGCTACCCGCGGGTGAAGGCCAGGCTCCGGGCCCGGGCGAGGTACTCCTGCGGGTCGGCCCACGGGGCGGGGACGCGTTCCAGCAGCCCGTCGCCGTACACCTCGGCGGCGGCCAGCTCGTCCAGATGCACGTACCCGATGTGGCAGTCGCAGACCGGCTTCGGGCAGGGGCGGGTGGTCAGCAGGTCGGCCAACTCGTCGGTGTAGAGGTTACCCAGGCGCACCGGGGTGAAGTGGCAGCGCCCGACGGTGCCGTCGCCGTCCACGGTGATCGCGCGCGACCCGGCTCCACAGGCCCGGCCCCGGCTGGCGAACCGCACCAGGCCGACCTCGAAGTACGGGTCGACCGCCCGCAACCGGGCGATGTCCTCGGCGGCGTAGTACGACGGCCGCACCGGGCCGGCGTCCACCGAGTAGGCGTTCACCCACACCGGAATCTGCGGCGGCAGGGCCGCGCGCAACTCCTCGATCCGCTCGATCCGGGAGCGCACCCCGACCGTCCCGGCCGACACCGACACCCCCAGCTCGTGCACCCGCATCACGTTGCGGACGAACCGGTCCAGGGCCACCTCGGTCGGGTGGTAGGTCGCCCAGATCCCCACCCGGGACGGGTCGGCCTCGGAAAGCCATTCGACCGACCCGGCCAGGTTGGTCTGCACCGCGACCCGACGCACATGCCGGGCGGTGCTGAGCCGCACCAGCGCGGCCCGGTAGCGGGCGTGGTGCAGGGCCTCCCCCCAGGGTGTGAAGAACACCGACAACCGCCCCGGGTAGCGGTCGCACCAGTCCAGGAACCGGGCCAGCGCCGCGGTGTCCGCGACCCGTTCGGCGTCGGTTTCGGCGTGCTTGGCGAAGGGGCAGTACCCGCAGCCGTAGTTGCAGGAGGCGAGCGGGCCCCGGTACAGGATCGTCAGATCGTCCGGGTCAGCGAAGTTCATGGCCCGCGCTCAACTCGTGTACCCGTCCCGAATACAGGGCGGGCCCGATCGCATCGGACAGTTCCATCCCCGCCGCGGTCAGCCGCAACCGCTGCGCAGACCATTCCGCCAGCCCGAGGTCGACCAGCTCGGCCAGCCGCGGCAGCTCGGTGACCGGGTTCAGCCCGGTGTGCGCGCGCACCTGCGCGGGATCGAGCCCATCGGTGTGCAGCAGCGACTGCAGCACCCAGCGGCGCATCCGTTCCTCTGCCGACAGGACGAACCCGTGGGTCGCCACGTCGAACCGTTCGGTGGCCACATAGTCGGCGATGATCTCCTTCACCCCGGTGCGGCCGACCGCGAACTCGCGCGAGTAATGCACCGCCGAGGTGTACGAGCGGGCCCCGCAGCCGAGCCCGACCATCCCGTCGCGCTGGCAGGTGTACTCGTCATCGGCGCCGGCCTGCCCCGGCAGGTGGAACCGACGCATCGACGACTGCTCGTACCCGGCATCGATCAGGTAATCGCGGGCGATCCGGTACAGCTCGCGGCGCTCGTCGTCCCACGACCGGCCGCGCCGGCCGATGCCGGTCAGCGGCCGCACGTACAGCGGGTAGATGAACACCTCATCGGGTGCCCACCGGCCGACGCGGCGCAGGCTCTCCAGCCAGGACGCGGCGTCCTGCCCGGCCAAGCCGTACATCAGGTCGACGTTCAGCCGCGGCGGGCCGACCTCGCGGATGGTGTCCAGCGCGTCGAGCACCTGGCGTTGTTGTTGCGGACGGCCGACCCCGTGCACCTCGTCGATCACCATCGACTGCACCCCGATGCTGACCCGTTCGACGCCGATGCCGCGCAGGTAGGCCATCCGGTCGCCGGTGGCGGTGGCCGGGGAGGTTTCCACCGAGGTGACCGCCTCGTCCGGGGTGGCACCGACCGCGGTGGCCAGGGCCGCGAAGGCGCGTTCGAGTTGCGGCACCGTCAGGTAGGTGGGGGTGCCGCCACCGACGGCGAGTCGGACGGCGCGGGCGCCGGGCAACACCGTCCGCAGCGTTTCGGCCTCACGCTGCAGGGCACCGAGGTACTGCTCGACCAGGTCGTCGGCGGGGTTGGCGGTGGTGAACAGGTTGCAGAACCCGCACCGCATCTCGCAGAACGGCAGGTGCAGGTAACCGAACAAGTTCGTGGTCGGCTCGCCGGCCCACAGGTCGGCCAATGGCTTCGGTTCGGCGAAGTGCCGGTAGGCGGTCTTGTGCGGGTAGCCGTAGGTGTAGCTGCGGTACGGGTCGGCCAGCCAGGTCGGCAGGGTCGTGGTCGGCGCGGTCATCTCAGCAGCACCTCCGCGTAGGGGACGGTCCAGACCAGCGGGTGGGCGATGCCGTGCCCCCATTGGCCGTCCTCGCCGAAACAGTCGCCGTGGTCGGCGCAGATGATCAGCCAGGTGGGACGGCGCAGGGCGGCGAACACCCGGCCGAGTTCGGCATCGGCGGCGGCCAGGGCTGCGGCCTGGGTGGCCGGGCTGTCGCGCCGGGCGTCCGGCAGGTACGGGTGGGTCGGGGTGTGGGTGGCCGAGACGTTCCACAGGCAGAACAGTCTGCGGTCGGCCGGGGTGTCGGCGAGGATGTCGAGCATCCAGTCGGCCTGCACCCGGGCGGAGTCGCGGTTCTTCGGGCCGGACGCGGGTGACCAGCGGGATTCGTCGAACAGCCCGGGCAGGACGCCGCCGAGCGCGCCGCGGCCGGAGAAGAAGCCGACTCCGCCGACGCACACCGTCCGGTAGCCGCGGGCGGCGAGGGCTTGGGGCACCGAGGGTTCGTCGAAGACGAAGCTGCCGGGTCGGGCGCCCACCGCCCCGTCGAAACGTCCGGCGAACGGGCGGGCCGGGCGGTGTTCACCGGGGCGGGTGGGCAGGAAGCCGGCGAGGAAGGCTTGGTGGGCGGGCAGGGTGAAGGAGCCGGGGGTGTGCCGCTGCTGCCAGCCGTCGGTGAGCAGGGCGGCGAGGTGCGGGGTGTCACCGGCGGCGAGGGTGTCGCGGGCCACGTCGTAGCGCAGCGAATCGACGGTGATCCAGATGATGTCGTGGCTGCCGATCAGGTCGGCGGCGGCGGTCATGCGGCCACCCGGAGTGCGTCGCAGGCGGCCATCTCGGCGCGGTAGGTGTCCTGGCCGTCCACCTCGATGCCCTCGTGGAAGTCGCCGAAGGCGTTGACCTCCAATACGTACGGGCGCAGTGATCCGGCTCGCACCAGCACGTCCACCCCGGCGTACAGGGCCGGGGGGTCGAAGGCCGCGACCGCGTGTTCGGCCGTCGCCAGCAGGTCGTGCCAGGTGTCGGCGCCGAGTTGGGCCCGGATCGCCTCGGGATCACCGCGGCGCGCGCCCAGATGCAGGTTGGTGAAGGGGGTGCCCGACACCACCCGCGGCAGCACGTGGCGGGCGCGCCGGTCGATCACCACCACCCGGAAGTCGACCGTGCCGCCGCCCGCGGTGACCTTGGGCAGCCAGGGTTGGATCACCACGCCCTGGCGCACCAGGGGGGTCAGGGCTTCGGTGAGCGCTTCGCGTCCGTGCAGGGTGACCGGGCGGGTGACATTGGCGCCGGTGGCCGGGTCGTAGGTGCTGTGCGCCAACCATCGGTCGCCGTGTCGGCGCACCGCGATCATGCCGGCCGCACTCGACCCGTGGCGGATCTTCACGAACGACTGGGCCCGCCCGGCCAAGACCTCGAGGGCATCGGGCACCGTGGTGGCGTACTCGGTGGTGGGAGTCGGCACACCTGCGCGGTTGAGCACCTCGGCGGTGGCGAGCTTGTTGAACACCGCCAGCAGGGTGGCGCTGGGTTGCAGCCTGCGGTGCGCGGGGGCGTCCCGCAGTTGTTCGTCCAGCCGGGACAGGGCAATGGCCAGCCCGGCATGCCAACGGTCGTGGCGCAGCAGCCGGGACGTGCCGACGGGCCCCGGGGTGTCGCCGCCCAGGTGCAACAGGCGGGCGTCGGTGGCCGGGTCGTCGCTGGGCGAATCCAGCCGCAGCACGGGTTGGTCGGCGAGCAGTTCGGCCCAGTCGACCGCCCCGTCCAACACGTCCGGCCAAGTGACCCAGCGCACCGGCCGGTCGGTCACCGACCGGTCGAAGGCCCGCCGCCGATCACCGGCGGCGGAGCCCACGCAGACCACGGGGGTGGTGTTACTCACCGATCGCGACGAAGAAGTAATCCTCATCGGGTTCTTCGGCCTCGGAGAGGTCGACCTTGTCGCCGAGTTCGCGCAGGCGGGCCTGCATTGACTCGGACAGGAAGTGGTGCTGCAGGTCGAGCTTGTCGAGGTGGGCGAGCTTGGGCAGGTTGTTCGCCAGCGGCTCGGCGCCGGCATCCTGCAACACCCCGAGGGACAGGTCGAGCACCTTCAGTTGCGGGAGCAGCGGGGAGTCGATGACCGCTTGGGTGATCTCGTTGACGAACTCGCTGTTCTTCAGGCCCAGGGTGGTCAGGCCGGGGAAGAGTTCCCCGGACAGAATCCGGGCGGTGTCGTCGGGGGTGCAGTTGGCGCCGTACTCATCGGCACCGAAGTAGATCTCCAGGTGGGTCAGCTTCGGCAGCTTCGCGGCTTCGAGCTGGCGAATCACCGACTGGTCGAGCCCACCGGTCTGGATGATCAGGGTGCGCAGCTCGGGCAGATCCAGGTTGCTCAGCCCCAGGTTGTTGCCGCCGCGCACCAGCACGTGTTCGAGCTGGGGGAAGGTGTTCAGCAGCGGGCCGAGTTCGATGTTCTCGATCCAGGAAACTTCGCATTCCTCGTAGGCGAGGTCGCACCAGATCAGGGTGCGCAGAGCCGGGAGCTTCGCGGCATTGGCGAGCATGGTCTCGGCGACATCGCCCGGGGTCTTGTCGAAGGGTTCTGCGTCGTACTGGCCGATGGACAGTCCGGTGAGTTGCTCGACCCCGTCGGCGGCCAGCAGCGCTTCGAGAAGCTGACCCATGGTGTGTTCGGCGTCGTAGTCGGTGGCCAAGCGGGGAATGGCGGTCCCGGGGGCGGGAAGGGGATTGCCCGGCGTCCACTGCTGGACCGGCATCCCGGCAAACTCTTCAACGTTATCGAAGGTCATGGCCCGAACCGTATCGGTCGCCCGGGGTCAACGGTGTTGCTGGTTTCGACGACGCCCGCTTCGCGGGCTGCTCAACCGACGCAACCCGCCCGCTACACGCCGGTTGAGCAGGTCCACAGATCCTCTCCACTCTGGTTCACGCTCCTCTCCCCCGCCGCTTGACCAGGTCCACACACCTCGGCTGAACAGGTCATGCCACCTCCCCACTCCGGTTGAACAGGCCCACCCCTCTACACGCCGGTTGAGCAGGTTCACGCTTGCGTGAACCGTGTCGAAACCCC
>JAAYAO010000400.1 GCA_012719335.1 Propionibacterium sp.
GGTGGTGTCGGTGGTCGAGCGGCTCAAGGGACACCCGCTGTTCGCCCACGTCACCCTCACTCGTTCCGAGCGTTCACCGATCGCCGCGCTGGTCACCGAGATGCTCGAGGAGGGCACCTACTGAGCGGTGGTCGGGATCGCTCCGAAAAGGGTTGCGTCCGCGTGCTGACGCGGCGCACCCATTTGGGTGACACCGTGTCCACTGAGTGGGAGTATCGATAACCACTGCGTACGGTTCGGCCGACAGTGGAGCAGTAACGTGATCCACGTCATAGGCCAGACCCAGCCTCGAGGAGCCCCACATGTCAAGAACCGTTGTCATCACCGGATGCGCGTCGGGCATCGGTGCCGCCGCCGTCCGGCGTTTCGCGGAGGAGCCGGGTGTCACCATCATCGGTGTCGACCGCAACGCATCGAGCGACCCGGCGGTCAGCCGCACGGTGATCGGCGACCTGTCCTCGCGAGCCGGGGTGGAAGCCGTCGCCGAACAGATCACCGAGGACATCGACGTCCTGGTCAACAACGCCGGCGTCTCCGGCACCATGCCCTGGCGCACCGTGCTGTCGATCAACACCCTCGCCCCCCGCGACCTGACCCAACTGTTGCTGCCGCAGTTCACCCGGGACGCCTCGGTGGTCACCACCGCCTCGCAGGCCGGCTTCATGTGGTCGATGAACTTCGACCTGCACCAGAAGGCCCTCGCCGTCGACGACTGGGACGAGGCGCTGGGGATCTACGGGGAACGCGGTGACATCGACACCGCCGCCTACGGCCTCAGCAAGGAAGCCGCCATCGTGTGTACCGGCAACTTCACCATCGCCGCCAAGGCTCTCGGGGTGCGCGCCAACACCGTCTCCCCGGGCACCGTGGACACCCCGCTGCTGCCGAGCTTCCGCGAATCGATGGGCGCGGAGATGATCGACGGGGCCAGCCGCTGGGCCGGCCGACACGCCAAACCGTCCGAGATCGCCGAGGGCATGTACTTCCTGACCTCCCCGGCCGCGTCCTGGGTGAACGGCATCGACCTGCCGATCGACGGTGGGTTCAGCCCGTTCGTCTACCACACCTATGTCGCCCCGGCGATGGGCGAGATGATGGCCGCCACCGCCGCGATGGGTGAGGAACTGGCCACCTTGAAGGCACAACTGGCCGAGCAGAACACCGATGCAGTGGAGGAGCAGGCATGAGCGAGCTGATTTCGGTCAACCCGGCCACCCTGGAGGAGGTCGGCCGCACCCCGGTGAGCTCCACCGCGGACATCGACCGGGTGGTGGCCGAGGCCGTCGAGGCCGGGGCACAGTGGCGCACCGACCAGCGCCGCCGACAGGGCCTGCTGGGTGCCTGCTCGGTGAAGCTGATGCAGCGTCAGAAGGATCTCGCCCGGTTGCTGTACGGGGAGGTCGGCAAAACCGTCGAGGACGCCGGATGGGAGGTCTGGGTGGCCTCCTACGCCTTCGCCCACGCCGCCCGCGCCGAGTTCACGTCCACCGTCGAGGCCCCCGACCACGCCGGGCGCACCATCACCATCGAGCGTTACCCCTTCGGTGTGGTCGCCGCGA
>JAAYAO010000401.1 GCA_012719335.1 Propionibacterium sp.
GGGCTGGGGTTGGAGGTGCGCAGCATTCGGTACACGTCGAAGGCGTCGGCGTCGGTGTCGATGTCGAACCGTTGCGAGAACACCACCTGGAAGGCCTCACCGGCTTCGATCCTGCCGACGATGTCGGCGATCGCGGCGTCGTACTCGGTGCGGGTGCGTTGATCGCGCACGGCGAGTTCGCCTGCCTCCCCGCGGACACCGGCCAGGGCCGGGGTGGGTTGGGCCAGGTCGGCGACCATCCGTTCCACCCGGCGCACCGCGTCGGCATGGGCGGCGTCGACCCGTTCATCGGTGGCATCGAAGTTGATCGCGTTGGCGATCAGCCACACCTCGCCGGTGAAGTGGTCGAGCACGGCCAGATCGGTGGCCAGGCTCATCCGGAGTTCCGGCACGCCGAGGTCGTCCGGGTTGGTGTCGGGCAGTTTCTCCAACCGGCGAATGATGTCGTAGCCGAGGTAGCCGACCATCCCGGAGGTGAACGGCGGCAGGTTCGGGTCGCGTGGGGTGTGCAACAGCTCCACGGTGCGGTCCAGCACGTCCAGCGGGTCGCCCTCGGTGGGCACCCCGACCGGCACGGTGCCCTCCCAGTGGGTTTCGCCGTCGCGGGTGGTCAAGGTGGCCGCGGCATGCACCCCGACGAACGACCAGCGTCCCCAGGAGCCGTGCTCGGCCGATTCGAACAGGTAGGTGCCGGGACGGTTCGCGGCGAGTTTGGCGTACAGCCCCACCGGGGTGAGGGTGTCGGCCATCACCCGGGTGTGCACCGCGATCACCCGCCGGTCGGCGGCTGCGGCGCGGAACTCCTCGAGGTCGGGGCTGATCTTCACCGCTGGTCCCCTTCCGGACGGGCCGGCAGGGTGGCGATCAGGTCGGCGTCGAAACAACTGGTCGTCCCGGTGTGGCAGGCCGGGCCCTCCTGGTCGACCTGCAGCAGCAGGGTGTCGCCGTCACAGTCCAGCCGCACCTCGCGCACCCACTGCCGGTGGCCGGATTCCTCGCCCTTGGCCCAGAACACCCCGCGGCTGCGCGACCAGTAGGTCGCCCGGCCGGTGCTCAGGGTGCGGGCCAGGGATTCGTCGTTCATCCAGGCCATCATCAACACCCGACCGGTGGTGGCGTCCTGGGCGATCGCCGGGAACAGGCCGTCGGCGTTGCGGGTCAGGCGCCGGCTCAGGTCGGGATCGAGGGCTGTGCTGGGTTCGGTCACTGCGCCATTGTCCACCATGGCCTAGATTGGCGTTCGTGCATCTCGCCCAGACTGAACGCGCCGCCCTGTGTGACCTGCTCGACCACCTCGGGCCGGACGCGCCGACCCTGTGCGACGGATGGACCACCCACGATCTGGCCACCCACCTGTGGGTGCGCGAAACCGACCCGTTGGGGGCCCCGGGCATCATCGCCAAGCCATTGGCCGGGCTCACCGAACGCCGAATGACCGAGGCGCAGCAGCGCTGGACCTATCCGGAGCTGGTGGAGCGGGTGCGCACCGGCCCGTCCCGGTTCTCGGTGTTCGCGATCCCGGGGGTGGACGAACCGGCCAACGCCACCGAGTTCTTCGTCCATCACGAGGATGTGCGTCGGGTCAACGGTGAGCCCAACCCGCGGGAGCTGGGCGCCGAGGTCGAGGATTGGCTGTGGCGGCGGATCAAGCTGCTGGGCCGGGCCTGGTTCCGTCGCGCCGATGTCGGGGTGGTCTTGGAGCGGGTCGACGACGGTGCCCAACTGCGGGTGGCCGGCGGGGAGTTGACCGTCAACCTGGTCGGTACCCCGAGTGAGTTGATGCTCTACGGGCACGGCCGGCGCGAGGCCGCCCACGTCCGGGAAATCGGCACCGAAGCGGCGCTGGCCGCCCTGGCCGCGACCGACCTGA
>JAAYAO010000402.1 GCA_012719335.1 Propionibacterium sp.
AGGTCGTCATCGCCGTCGTCCCCGGGTGGGCGGCCGGCGGCGGCCACAGCCTGCACGTCGTCGCCGACCTCACCCTCGCGTCTGCCGAGCACGCCCGGTTCAAGCAGACCGACGCCGATGTGGGGTCCTTCGACGGGGGCTTCGGGTCGGCCTACCTGGCCCGGCAGGTCGGGCAGAAGTTCGCCCGCGAGATCTTCTTCCTCGGTGATGTGTACGACGCCGAGGACGCGCACCGGATGGGGATGGTGAACAAGGTCGTCCCGCACGCCGACCTGGAGGCCGAGGGCCTGGCCTGGGCGAAGAAGATCCTCGGCAAGTCGCCGACCGCGCAGCGAATGTTGAAGTTCGCGTTCAACTCCATCGACGACGGGCTGGTCGGCCAACAGGTGTTCGCCGGCGAAACCACCCGGCTGGCCTACATGACCGACGAAGCCGTCGAGGGCCGCGATGCCTTCCTGCAGAAGCGCGACCCCGACTGGTCACCGTTCCCGTACTACTACTGAGCGGATTGCGGGAGTACTCGGAAAACTCCCCCTGCTCGTGACCTGTGGTCCGTTCGAGGTTGCGCCTACACTGAGGCACATGTCGCTGAGCGCCGCGGAGTTCTACGAGGCGGGGATGTCCCTGCCTCCTGCGGTGCGCAAGGACGTGGCGCTTCGGCTGCTCGAGTCATTGGAGGTCGTCGATCAGGAGACGGTTGATGAGGCTTGGACGGCAGAGGTCAGTTCTCGCGTGGACGAGATTGTCAGCGGGCGGGCCGAGCTGATCCCGGGCGAGCAGGTATTCGCCGAGTTGGCGGCTCGGACACCACGTCGGACATGACATTCGACTTCCACCCGGAGGCTCGCGCGGAATTCGTGGCCGACGTCGAGTGGTACGACGAACGCGAGTGGGGCGTCGGGGTCCGTTTCGCGGCCGCTGTTCGTGAAGCCATCGCTGATGCGATCGAATGGCCCCAGTCCTCGGCAGCCTGGCCCGGGTTGGACGGTGAGCAGGTAGTTCGATCCAAGCGCGTGACGGGCTTCCCCCACCGAGTGGTCTACCTCGTCATGGAGGGAAGGCTGGTTATCGTTGCCGTCGCCCATCCGAAGCGACGTCCCGGCTACTGGCGGCACCGGCTCGCCGACTGATCCGGTGGATGGGGAGACAGTTCTACTCGGTCAGACCGTAGAGCCGGTCACCGGCGTCGCCCAGCCCGGGCACGATGTAGGCGTCCTCGTTGAGGCGCTCGTCCACCGCGGCCACCACCAGCCGGCAGGGCACCTTCAGGTCGTCCAGTAGTTCGCGCAGGTAGGCGATGCCCTCGGGGGCGGCCAGCAGGCAGATCGCGGTGATCTGATCGGCACCGCGCTGCACCAGGAAGTTGATCGTGCCGGCCAGCGAGCCGCCGGTGGCCAGCATCGGGTCCAGGACGTAGCACTGCCGTCCGGACAGGTCGCTGGGCAACCGCTCGGCGTAGGTGACCGGCTGCAGGGTTTCCTCGTTGCGGGCCATCCCGACGAAGCCGACCTCGGCGGTCGGCATCAGCCGCGACATGCCCTCCAACATGCCCAGCCCGGCCCGCAGGATCGGCACCACCAGGGGTTTGGGGCTGGCCAACCGGACGCCGGTGGTGCGGGTCAGCGGGGTGGTCACCCCGCACTCCTCGATCCTGATGTCCCGGGTCGCCTCGTAGGCCAGCAGGGTGACCAATTCCTCGGTGAGCCGTCGAAACGTCGGGGAATCGGTGTCGGCCTGCCGCAACAGGGTCAACTTGTGTGCCACCAACGGGTGGTCGATCACGTGCACATCCACGGGCAACACTGTGTCACACCGACCCCGCCGCCCGGTACGCGATGCCCCCCGAACCGCGCAGGTGTGACACGATGAGCAGGCGCACGAACAGGAGGCCGTTGTGAGCAGCTTTGAACCGGACGACGAGTATGTGTCCTTCGACCTCGATGACGACAACGACGACGACGATTTCGATGATCTGGACGATCTCGAGGACGCCTCGGACGACGACATCGACTTCTGCGTGGCGGTCTACCGCGAGGAGGGTGAGGTCGTCGCCGCGGCCCTGCCCAACGAGACCGCCAACGACCTCGATGAACTGATCGCCCAACTGCTGCGGCTGCCCGGCGAGGCCGGTTCGATCGGCTTCGTGTCCCTGGTCGACGACGTCTTCATCGCCGTGCGGGTGCGCGGTCGCAAGGTGCAGGTGCTGCTCTCCGACGGCCTGGCCGGGGAGGACTGGCCGCTGGCCCGCGACGTACTGGACTACCTCGGGGTGGACCTGGACGACGACGATCTCGATGACGACGAGGTCGAACCGGTCGGTGATCTGGAGATCTTCGCCGACCTCGGCCTGGGCGACTTCGACGTGGAGGCCCTGATCGACGCGCTGGACGACTCCAGCGAACAGGTGTTCACCATCGTCGACCGGATCGGCTTCGGCCCGCAGGTGCGCCGGGTGGTCGAAGCGGAGTTCTGAGATGCCCGGCTGGGCCACCTGGATGGGACGAGCCCTCGAGGTGGCGCGCACCGTCACCGCACACGGCGACGTGCCGATCGGGGCCCTGGTGCTCGACCCGTCCGGGAAGGTGATCGCCACCGGCGGCAACGAACGCGAACTCACCGGTGACCCCACCGCGCACGCCGAGATCGTGGCGCTGCGCCGGGCGGCCGAACGGGCCGGCTCGTGGCGATTGGACGGTCACACCCTGGTGGTCACCCTCGAACCGTGCACCATGTGCGCCGGCGCGATCGCCCAGGCCCGGCTGGCCCGAGTGGTGTTCGGTGCCTACGACGAGAAGGCCGGGGCGGTGGCGTCGCTGTTCGACGTGCTGCGCGACCCCCGGCTGCCGCACCGGGTGGAGGTGGTCGGCGGGATCGCCGAACCCGTATGCGCCTCGCTGCTGCAGGAGTTCTTCAGCACCCACCGGCATTGAACCGCGCGGACCGGGCAGGGGAAAGCGAAAACCCCCGAACGATGTTCGGGGGTCTCGGTCCGTTACCGGACAATGGCGGTGACGGCGGGATTTGAACCCGCGGTGGGTCTCCCCACACTCGCTTTCGAGGCGAGCTCTTTCGGCCGCTCAGACACGTCACCGCCGAGAAGGGTACCCGGTTTCGGTGCTCGTTTTCCAATCAGCCGCTGGGAGTGGGTGTCGGGGTGGGGGTTTCGGTCGGTGAAGGCAGGCACACCTGGTCGCCGGGAACGTCGATCGTTTGCTTGGCTTGGGCCCACGGCACCAGACCGGCGAAGTCCGAACCGACCAGCACATCCACCGTTCCGTCGGAGCGACCATCCCCCATGGGGGAAGCACCCTCGCGGAACTGTCCCAACACCAGCTGCACTTCGGGGTTATGATCGTTCGCGCCCAGAATCACGGTGGTCGTGACGTCCTGCTCGACGTTGCCCACCTCGATCACGTTGAACTTACGGCCCTCCAGAATGTCGGCCACCTGGCGCGCCAATCCCCGCTTGGTGCCGCCGTTGAAAACCCGCACGCTCACCTGCGCCGGCTCCAAGGTGCTCGCCTGTTGCGGCACACACGATGGTGCGGCCGGCTCCGGAATCGGCGCAACCACGTGGCGCCAACCCCATTGCGCCGCATAGATCAAACCGATGACAAGTACCAGCAGGGTGATCGGGGTGCGTAGGTTGCGCCAGGTCAGAAATCGCATCGGCGACTACTTGAGTTCGAGGACGCGGGCGTGCATCACCTGACGCTGTTGCAGAGCTGCTCGCAGGGCCCGGTGCAGGCCGTCCTCCAGATACAGCTCACCGCGCCAGGACACCACGTGCGGGAAGAGGTCACCGTAGAAGGTCGAGTCCTCCTCCATCAGGGCTTCCAGGTCGAGGGTGCGCTTGGTGGTGACCAGTTGGTCGAGGCGCACCTGATGCGGGGCGATGGCAGCCCACTGTCTCTGGACGTACCCATGATCAGGGTACGGCCGTCCGTCTCCCACGCGCCTAAAGATCACGTCTAGCACTGTAGTCAACGAAAACCACGATATGGCCACCGGACTGTCACGATTTGCCAACCTTCTGAACCCCGTCCGTCGGGACGGGCGGCGAAGCGGGGGAGGGGGGTGCCGGGCTTCCGAACCGGTGCGTGAGAATCGGGGCATGACCGACGCTGCCCAGCCCGCGATCGACCCGGCCACCGTGGCCGCCATCACCGCCGGCTACACCTTCGACGAACCGGCCATCGAGATCGGGGTGCTCACCGACGGCGACACCCCGCTGCCCGAGGCCGGGGTGCGCATCCCGCTGGCGATGCTGAACCGGCACGGCCTGGTGGCCGGGGCCACCGGCACCGGCAAAACCCGCACCCTTCAGGTGCTGGCCGAGCAGGTCTCGGCCAACGGGGTGCCGGTCTTCGCCGCCGACATCAAGGGTGACCTGACCGGCCTGGCGATGCCCGGGGAGTCGAGCGAGAAGCTGCTGGAACGCACCACCGCGATCGGTCAGGAGTGGGCCCCGCGCGGGTTCCCGGTGGAGTTCTACGCCCTGGGTGGTCAGGGCCTCGGGGTGCCGCTGCGGGCCACCATCACCGCCTTCGGGCCGCTGCTGCTCAGCAAGGTGCTCGACCTCAACGACGTCCAGGAATCCTCCCTGGGGCTGGTCTTCCACTACGCCGACCAGCAGGGCCTGCCACTGCTCGACCTGGCCGACCTGCGCGCGGTGCTGCAACATCTGACCAGCGACGAGGGCAAGGCCGAGTTGAAGGCGATCGGCGGGGTGTCCACCGCGACGGTCGGGGTGATCCTGCGCAAACTGATCACCCTGGCCGATCAGGGTGGCGATCAGTTCTTCGGCGAACCGGAGTTCGACACCGCCGACCTGATGCGGGTGACCAAGGACGGCGCCGGGGTGATCTCGCTGTTGGAGTTGCCCGACCTGGCCGCCCGTCCGGCATTGTTCTCCACCTTCCTGATGTGGTTGTTGGCCGACCTGTTCGCCGAACTGCCCGAGGTGGGCGACATCGACACACCGAAGCTGGTGTTCTTCTTCGACGAGGCGCACCTGCTGTTCAAGGACGCCTCCAAGGC
>JAAYAO010000403.1 GCA_012719335.1 Propionibacterium sp.
CGGTTGAGCTTGTCGAAACCAGTGCCGATCGGTAACCGGACGCAACCATGTGCGTCAAGGCCAGGGGTTTCGACGCGGTTCGCGCTGAGCGCGAACCGGCTCAACCGGCGTTTCGGGGTTGCTGGTTTCGACACGGCGCTACGCGCCTGCTCAACTGACGCAATCGGACGCGACTGTGTGCGGGCCGCGAACTGGCTCAACCGGCGTTTCGGGGTTGCAAGTTTCGACGGGGCTCAATCGACGCAACCGGACGCGACTGTGCGTGGGGCGCGAACCGACGCAACCGGTCAGGCGAAGAAGCCGATCACCTGGTCGGGTTCGGTGAGGGTGACCTCGGGGGTGACGTCGACCTCGACGATCTGATCGGGTGGCAGGCCGTCGTGCGGGAACCACCAGCCCTGCATGCCGGCGCGTTGGGCGCCGAAGACGTCCTCGTAGCGACGGTCACCGAGGTAGGCGCATTCGGCCGGGTCGAGGCCGAGTTGCTCGGCCGTGTACTCGAAGATCTTCGGGTGCGGCTTGGCCCACTCCAAGTCGCTGCTGTACACCTGCACGTCCAACAGGTCGCTCACCCCGTCGCGGGCGAACCAGTCCTCGTGCCACGATCGCGGCCAGATCGTGTTCGACAGCACCGCGATCTTCACCCCGCGGGATCGCAGATGCTCCCAGACACTCGGCCAGGCCGGGTGGGTGAAGGTGTGCGGCTCCCAGAAGGTGCGGTACGCCTCGATGCCGGCCAGGGTCGCGGCGTCGTAGTCCTCATCGGGTTGCACGATGCCGACGGCCTCGAAGATCTCGCGCAGATGCCCCGAGGAGTGATCGTCGTGCACCCGCCGCCACAGAGTCCGCTCGGCATCCAGCAAGGTGGCGGCCAGATTGTTCAGCGAACACGCCATCGTGCCGTACCCATCGGCGAAGGTCGTCCACTGCGCCCGGTAATCCACCTGGTGCCAGGGCGTGATGGTGCCGCCCCAATCCAGGATCAGGGCCTTGAGGTCTGCGCTGTCTCGACTCACGGTCTCCATCATGCCCGGTGCGCCGAACCCGGTGACCGGGGGTGGGATCAGGCGTCGAGGCGGTAGGGCTCCAACCCCTCGCGCACCACCTGCGGCAACGGTTCGGGCTTACCGGTCAGGTCGGTGGCCACCAGTACGGTGCGTGCCGCCGCGTACACGGTGCCCTGCTCGTCGCGCAGCTCGGCGGCCAGGGTCATCGAGGTGTTGCCCACCTTCGACACCACGGTCACGCACTCGTAGGGCTCGTGGCGGAACGGCAACTGGGTCACGTAGTCGACGTCCTGACGCACCACCATCCACAGCAGGTGACCGTTCTCCCGGAAGGCGTCGCTGCTGATCGAACGCATCATCCGCATCCGGGCTTCCTGGATGTAGTCGTAGAACATCGCATTGTTCACGTGCCCGTACGCGTCCAGATCCGACCAGCGCACCCGGATCGCGGTGCGGTGCCCGAAATCGGCCCACTTGGGGCGCTCGATCTCGCGCAGCTCCACCGCCGGGTGCAGATCGCGGCGGAACACCTCGCGCTCGGCGTCGGTCAGCCGGCGAACCCGTCCGGTCTCGATGCTGAACGGGGCCAGGTAGGTGCGGGCCCGGGCGCACAACAGCTCCTCGTCGTACAGCTCGTAGCCCAGCGAGAACTTCGCCCCGCCCAGGGTCTCCACCGACACCGCGGCCCGCACCGGCTGCTCACCGAACTCGATCGGCCGCAGGAACTCCAACTCGGTGCGCACCACCAACACCCCGTTGCCGAGCATGTGGTTGTTCTCGCTGTGCTCCAGGTAGTCGACCCGGGCCTCCTGGAGGTAATCCACGAACCGGGCGTTGTTCACGTGTGCCTGGGCGTCCAGGTCACCCCAACGCTTGGGGATGTCGCATTCGAATCGGGTCACGCCTCACCTCACAGTTGAAAGCCGGGCCGCTGGACGGGCTCACCCGAGTTGATCATGAAAGCCGCGGCCCGCTCGAAGTAATTCCACATTTCGCGTTCGTGCCGCTCGTCCAGATCGAGCGAGTCGACCGCCGCGCGCATGTGCTTCAACCAGGTGTCGCGGGCCTCGGGGGTCACCGCGAAGGGGGCATGCCGCATCCGCAACCGGGGGTGGCCACGTTCCAACTGGTACTCCGGCGGCCCACCGAAGTACTGCTCCAGGAACATCCGCAATCGGCGTTCGGCCGGGGCCAGGTCCTCCTCGGGGTACATCGCCCGGAACTCCGGATCGGCAGCGACCCCCTCGTAGAAGACCCGGGTCAGCTTCGCGAAGGTCTCGTGCCCGCCGACCTCCTCCCAGAAACTCGTGGTCACTGATCCTCCCTGCGGTAGGTGGTGGTGCCGGCCCAGACGGTCAGGTCGACCGGGTCGGGCAGGTCCAACCCGTGCCAGGGGTTGTTGCGCGACAGGGAGGCCGAGGAGTCCCGGTCGACCACGGCCCGCCGGTTCGGGTCGACCAGCACCAGGTTGGCCGGTTCCCCGATCGCGATCGGACGGCCCTGGCCGGGCAGGTCGGCGATCCGGGCCGGGGTGAAGCTCATCAACTCGGCGACCCGGGCCCAGTCGAGGGTGCCCTCGTCGACGAACAGGTCGATGATCACCGCCAGCGCGGTTTCCAGCCCGAGCATGCCGAAGGCCGCGTCGGGGAAGGCGTGCTCCTTGTCGTGGCGGGCGTGCGGGGCGTGGTCGGTGGCCACACAATCGATCGTCCCATCGATCAGCGCCGCCCGCAGCGCGGCGATGTGCTCGGCCGAGCGCAGCGGGGGATTGACCTTCCAGACCGGGTCGTAGTCGGCCAACCGCTCCACCCCCAGGTACAGGTGGTGCGGGGTGACCTCGGCGGTGACCTGCACGCCACGCCGCTTGGCCGCGCGCACCACCTCGACGCCCTCGGCGCTGGTCAGGTGGCAGACGTGGTAGCGGGCACCGGTCAGCGCGGCCAGTTCCACATCCCGGGCCACGATCACCGCCTCGGCGGCCGGCGGCCAGCCGGTCAGCCCGAGCCGTCCGGATTCGGGGCCCTCGTGGCAACACGCGCCGGTACCGGCCAGGGACGAATCCTGGGCGTGCTGGGCCAGTACCGCGTCCAACCGCTTCGCGTACTCGAAGGCCCGCCGCATCACCAGCGCGTCCTGGACGCACTTGCCGTCGTCGGAGAAGAACCGCACCCCCGGGTGGTGTTCGGCCGGACGGGCCATCAGCCCCAACTCGGCCAACTCCTGCCCGGCCAGACCCTTGGTGATCGCCCCGATCGGACGCACCTCACAGCTCGCCTCCCGGGCCGCGATCGCCGCGACGTGGGCGGCCGCCTCGGCGGTGTCGGTCACCGGGTTGGTGTTCGCCATCGCGCACACCGCGGTGAACCCGCCCCGGGCCGCGGCCCGGGTGCCGGTGGCGATCGTCTCGGCGTCCTCCCGGCCGGGTTCGCGCAGGTGCACGTGGATGTCGACCAGCCCCGGCAGCAACACCTTGCCGTCGGCATCGATCCGCTCGACGTCGGCGGGTGCCTCGGCCGGGTCGGCGAACACCCCGTCCCGGACGAACACGTCCTCGCGCCGGCCGTCGTACAGCTCAGCTCCCGTGATCAGGATCACCGCAAGCCCTCCTCATCGGCACCGCCCAGCAGGTGGTACAGCACACTCATTCGTACCGCGACCCCCGCGGCAACCTGATCCAACACCAACGACGACGCCGCATCGGCGGCATCGGCCGAGATCTCCAACCCGCGCACCATCGGCCCCGGGTGGCAGATCGCCGACCCCGGGCGCATCCGGCCCAACCGGTCACGGGTCAGCCCGAAACCGATCGTGTACTCGCGCGGGGTGGGGAAGAACCCACCGGCCATCCGTTCCTTCTGCACCC
>JAAYAO010000404.1 GCA_012719335.1 Propionibacterium sp.
CCGCGAACGCGGTGCCGGTGCCGGTGATCGGGTCGATCAACGGCGCGACCCTGGGTGGGTGGACCGGTGTCGCCCGGGATCTGCAGAATGCCGGCGCGGCCGCGGTGGAGTTGAACATCTACCAGGTCCCCGGGGAGATCACCACCGACGCCCGTGACGTCGAGAACTCGCACCGCGAGATTCTGGCGGCGGTCAAGGATGCGGTGTCGATTCCGGTCGCGGTGAAGCTCAGCCCCTACTTCTCGTCCTTTGGTGCCTTCGCGCTGACCCTGTCGCAGGCCGAGGCCGACGGGCTGGTGCTGTTCAACCGGTTCCTGCAACCCGAGGTGGACGTCGAGCGGTTGATCGTCGAACCCGGCATCGGGTTGTCGAGTTCGTCCGACGGACGGCTGCCGCGCACCTGGATCGCCGCCCTGCACGGCAAGCTCGGCCGCACCTCGCTGTGCGCCTCCGGTGGGGTGGAAACCTGGGAGGACGTGGCCCGCTACATCCTGGCCGGCGCCGATGTGGTCGGCACCACCTCGGCCCTGGTGCGCCACGGCGCGGGGCACATCCGGATGCTGCTGGACGGCTTCCGCGACTGGCTGGAACGCCGCCAGTTCACCTCCCTGGCACAGGCCCGCGGCATGCTCGCCGTCCCCGCCGAGGCCGACGCCTCCGCCTACGAGCGGGCCGGTTACGTCGCCGCCCTGCAGAAGGCGAAGCAAACCTACGGTCCGCTGGCCAGCGAACACTGGCTCTGAACCCGCGGCCAACGGGCGGCCGCCGGGCCGGATTCACTTTCGTTGACGCGATGTGCCCGAAGTGCCCCCCGGGGTCACTAGTCAGCCCACTTCCCACCCCTTAGGGTGGGCGCGCAGTGACCGGGAAGGGGTGCGCGATGCGTCGGTTGTGGGGGCTGTTGTTCGCACTGTTGTGTGCTGCGTTGATCACGGCCGGGGTGGGGCTGCCCGCGGCTGCCGAGGAGGGTGAACCGGGGCCCCCGTCCGATGTGGCCTCGGCCACCCCGGGGCCCCCCGAATCGCCCGAGCCGGTGCAGACCCCGGACCCGCCGAAGGCCGAACCAGCCGAATCGACTCCGGCCGCACCCGACGACGAGCGGGACGAGGAACCGACCCCACCGACCGAATCACGTCCACAGCCGTCCGAGCCGCCGTCGCAGTCGCGCACCGGGACCCAGTCGGTGGCCGTGACGCTCACAGCCACCACCGCCGGCAGCACCGGGGTGGGCTGGGTTGCGAACGTCTGGGGCACCGCCACCGGCGCCCCGAACAGCGAGGTGTGGACCGAGGTGCGACTCTCCGACGGCCGCTGGTCACGATCCCAGATCCGCACGAGCGACGCGTCGGGTTGGTATGTGATTCCGCTGACCTATGGCCAGCATTCCGCGGGCACCCAGACCTTCCGGGTCGGCGTTCGCAGCACGGACGGCGTCGTTTACTCCGCCAACGTCACCTTGACCCGGGTGGCGATTTCCGCCAGCACAGCCGGTGCCGCCCCGGTCGGTGCCGGTGCCAACGTGTGGGGAACCGCCACCGGCGCCCCGAACGCCGAGGTGTGGACCGAGGTGCGACTCTCCGACGGCCGCTGGTCACGATCCCAGATCCGCACCAGCAACGCGTCCGGCTGGTATGCGATCCCGCTGACCTACGGCCAGAACTCCGCGGGCACCCAGACCTTCCGGGTCGGCACCCGCACCGGCGCCGGGGTCGTGTACTCCTCCCCGGTCAGCCTGACCCGGGTGTCGGTCAGCGCCACCACCGCGGGCTCCCGTCCGGTGGGAGTCACCACCTACGTGTGGGGCACCGCCGGCGGCGCACCGAACTCTCCGGTGCGCACCGAGGTGCTGATCGGCGGCCGCTGGTCACGATCGCAGGTCGGCACGACCAGCGCGACCGGCTATTACGCCCTGCCCCTGACCTACGGGCAAAACAATGCCGGCACCTACACCTACCGGGTGGTCGTGACCGTCCACGGACGCGACATCGCCTCCCCCTCGGTGCTGCTCACCCGCACCGGATCCCCGTCACCGGTGATTCCC
>JAAYAO010000405.1 GCA_012719335.1 Propionibacterium sp.
CGAGCGGGCGTAGTCGTAGTTGCGCTCGATGTAGATCTTGCTGGTGATGTCGGCGATCGACCGCACCAGATCGTTCTCCACCGTGAAGCCGGCGGCCTCGAGCTGGGCCTGCAACACCATCGCCTGATCCCGCGAGATCGGGTCGGCGCTGGAGGTCAGCACGAGCTTGCCGTCGTAGCCTTCGGCCTTGGCCTCCTCGAGCAGCGATGTGGCCTGCTCGAGGTCGTACTCGGGGGCCTCCACACCCTCGCTGTGCCAGCGCGATTCGGAGCCGAAGAGGTTCTTGGACGGCAGGCCCAGCCCGCCGTACACACGCTCGTACAGGGCCTCGACGTCGATGGCGTGGGCGATCGCACGGGTCACCTTCTCGTTGGCACCCGGCCGGCCCTCGGCGTGGTTGACGTTGATCATGTTGCCCATGTTGTCCAGCGACACCCAGCCCAAGCCGTCGGCATCGCGCACCTGCTTCACGATCCGGATGTCGCGCACCACGATCGCCTGGACGGAGTCGGATTCCAGGGACTCGTACTTGGTCTCATCGGCACCGAGCCAGACCAAACGCAGCTTGTCCAGATGCGGCTTGCCGTCCCAATGGTCGGGGTTGGCGGCCAGGACGAGTTCCTCCTGCGGCTTGTAAGACTCGAAGGTGAACGCTCCGGCGCCGATCGGTTCGAAGTTGTCCGGCCCGTTGGCGATCGCGGCGGGGGCGGCGATGAAGCCCATGCCCATGCCGAGGGCGAACGGGAAGGTGGCCCAGCCCTCGCGCAGGTTCACCTGCACGGTCAGGTCGTCCACCTTCTCGGCCCCCGCCCACAGCGGCCCGACCACGGCCAGGTCGTAACCCTGGTTCTGCATGTAGTAGTTGAACGAGCCGATCACGGCGTCGGCGTTCAGCGGGGTGCCGTCGGAGAACTTGACTCCCTCGCGCAGGTTGATCGTCCACTGGGTGTAGTCGTCGTTGGGTTCCACCGACTCGGCCAACCGGGGCTCGAACTCCTGCTCCCGCTCGTTCCAACGGATCAACTGGTCGTAGAGCGCCACCATCGTGGTGCCGCCGGAGTAGCCGGTCGCAATGGTCTTGGACGGATCCAGACTGCGGGTTTCGGCGTAATCGGCCAGGGTCAGGGTGCCGCCCTCGGTGGGCTCACCGGGGACATCCTGTTCGTATACCCCGGGGGTGTAGTACGAGCCGGCCGCATCGCCACCGCCCGGTTGGTCGTTGCCGGATTCGGTCGGTTCGTTGCGGGCACAGGCGGTGAAAGCCAGTGTGCACGCGGCCAGCAGGGCTGCGGCCGTGGTGATCTTGCGTCGCTGCATTGCGATCTCCTGCGGTCAAGGCAGGCCGCCATCGGGCCTGTCGTCCGGCGAATTTCAGCAACCGGACCGGAGACCTGAAAACCATTCCTCCCATCCAGTGGGACGTTCGGGGCCTCGCGGGTGCCGGAAACGGGGCACCGGGGCCGGTTGAGGCTGCATCGGTGGGGCAGTGCGATGCTCGATGACCGAAACCGCGAGCATGGGCGGAGCGGCGGCCAATATGGCTTCGGTGCCGCGCATGCTTGCGTTTTCAGTCACAGGGGCCGACCGGGGTGAACTCGACCGGGTCCCTGAGGCCGCACCGGCGCTACGGTGGCTGGGAGTCGGGGTGAGTTGCCAGCCGGGTTCTGGGCCTCAAACCGGGCCGGTCACTCCGCCGATGCGGCCTGCGGTGGCGTGAAGGGCTCCGGGTCGACGAACCGGTCCACCACGTTGGCGGTGATCCGGGACAGGGCATTGCGCCGTTCGCTCCGGTTCAGGCCCAGCGACCAGGAGATGCACGAGGTGCTGAACACCGCCCCGCCGAAGGGGGTTTCGCAGAAGGTCAGGTCGGCACGCGCCGAAGCGGAACCGGCCGAGGCGATCACCACGGCATGGGGCGGTGACCCGGCCTCGACATCCACCCGATCGACTTCGTCGGAGGCGAGCATGCCGTACACCTCGCCGTACGGATTGTGGATCGGGCCGTCGACCCCTTCCAGGACGAACCCGACCCTCGGGTCGTCGGTACCCTCGGCCGGCTCGAGGTCAACTCGGTGCCCACCTTCAATCCGTGCATCCCGACCGCGACGGTGAGGTTGGGGTTGCGACCCAGGTGTTGCCACAGCCCGGCCGGCTCACCGGTGAACGCGAAGTGGGTGTC
>JAAYAO010000048.1 GCA_012719335.1 Propionibacterium sp.
CCCCGGCGGCACCCCCGAACAGCAACGACACGACGGCGGTCAACGCGACCAGCCGGCCCCAGCGGGGCCGCGGTGCGGGCGGAGCCGACCGGGGCGGGGCCGCCACGGAGGCCGCGGAGGCCGCGGGGGCCGGGTGGGTCAACGCCACCGGTTCGGTCGGTCGGGCCGACTGTGCCGGTGCGGACGGCTGGGCGGGCTGCGGCGGCGGGAAGGGGCCCGGGGCGGACTCGGCCGTCCGGTCCCGTGCCGGCAGCGGCGGCGGGACGGGTTGGTGATACTCCGGGCCGGCCGCACGCCGCGGCGGGGAGGCCGGTGCCCGACCGGGGTCGGTGTCGTCGGGTTGGGCCCAGGGATTGGTGGGACCGTACTGGTTCATCGGCCGGCCACGGTTTCGATCAGGTGTTGCCAACCGGCCTGCACCCGACCCCACCGGGTGCGCAGTACCGGGGCCTCGTGCGGCAGTTCGGCGGCAACCTCCGCGGCGACATCGGCCGGCCCGTCGGTGACCACCGAGAACACCGAGTCCTTCGACTGCCAGACCAGCACGGTGGTCGCCCCGTCACGCCGGTAAGCGCCCAGCGACTCGTCCCAGGTGAACCCCTCGGGGGCCTCCAGGATGGTGCCGCGTTCCTGGCGCACGGTGATCGCGGTGGCGCCGTCACTGTAGGTGGTGTGCACCGCGGTGCCGGGGTCGTTGCCGAGGCGGGTCAGCGGCATCCCGGCCAGGTCGTGGTGGCAGGACCAGCCCCGGGCCCGCACCTCACCGAGTTCGGTCAGGCTGAGATAGGCCGCCGCCCCCGGACGCACCAACTGGGGTGGTGGGTGGGCGACGAATTGTTGCCGGTCGATGGTCAGCTCGGTGGTCACCGCCTGCACCCGCAGCGAGCCGTCCGACTCGTAGGTTTCCTGGGCCAACTGCACCGCGGTCTTCTGGTCGAACCACCACCGGGCGACCAGGCGTCCCTCCCGGTGGGCCTGCACCAGGACGGCCGGGCGGCCCAGCACCTCCTGATCACGGATGCCGGACAGTTCGTCGGGCAGGGGTTGCGGGTCGGTGGCGCGCACCGGCAGGAAGGCGGTGCGCAGCGGCTGCCCGGAGGGGGTCAGGACGTCGACCTGGGTGCCCTGGGTGGAGCGGTGCCGTACCGCGACCGTCACCGCGATCTGGTGCCCGTCGCCCACCATCGACACCCGTTCGACGCTGCGGTGATCGACCACCCCCACGGCCTGTTCGGCCGCGCTCAGCACGGTGCGTGCCTCGGCATCGGAGATCCGGCGCCCCGGCAGCACCGGCAGGGGCTCGGTCGCGGTCGGGTCGGCGAAGGCCCGGTGTTCGGCCGACGGCATCGCCCAGACCGCGACGGTGGAGTCCATCACGAAGGGACGTTGGGCGGCGACGTGGGCGAACTCCGCGCGGGCCTTGGCGACCGGGTTCACGATCTCGATGTCGGGGGCCGGGGCCGCGGCCCAGCCGATGCCGACCAGGCCGATCATCACCCCGGCGAGCAGGGCCACCGCACCGGTCAGGTTGCGGCGGCGGGCCCGGCGACGGCTGGGCAGGGGTGCGGGCGCGTCCAGCGGCCGATCGAAGGGTTGGGTCCACAGGGGCTGGGAGGCCCGGGCGCCGGCGATCGACACCAGCCGGTCGGCCAGTGGCGCCGGTTCGGGGCCGGGGTCGCGGCGGCCGGCGCCCAACAGGTGCTGTACCCGGCGCAGCGCGGCCACTTCGGCGCAGCAGTCGGGGCATTCGGCCAGGTGGGCCGCCACCCGGTCACGATCAGCACCCGAGAGCGCATCATCGACGAAGGACGACAGGACGGCTTCGGGTTCGCAGCGGCGGCTCACCGCGCCGGGCCCGTTTCCACATTCACCCCGCCGTACCGCTGCCGACCCTCGGACGGGCTTCGGTGGGCCAGGTCGGTGCGCAACTGGGCGCGTCCCCGGTGGATGCGGCTGCGCACCGTACCGATCTTGATGTCCAGCACGTTGGCGACTTCTTCGTAGCTCAGCCCCTCGATGTCGCACAGCACCACCGCGGCCCGGAATTCCGGAGCCAGGTTCGCCAGTGCGGCGGCCACGTCGTGGTCGAGGTCGGCGTCATCGAGCACTTCGTCCGGGGAGGGGTCGCGGCTGACGATGCGTTCGGCCTGATTGTCGACCAGACCGTCGAACCGGATCCGCTTCTTGCGTCGGGCGGTATCCAGGAAGAGGTTGGTGGTGATCCGGTGCAGCCAGCCCTCGAAGGTGCCGGGCTTGAACCGGTGCAGGGATTTGAAGACCCGGATGAAGGTTTCGTGGGTGAGGTCCTCGGCGTCGTGCTGGTTACCGGTCAACCGGTAAGCCAGGCGGTACACCTGACCGCTGTGCCTGGTGACGACTTCCTCCCAGGACGGCGGCACCCACTCCTCCGCCGATGCCGCCGAGGCAGCCACCCGAGGGGTACCGGCGGTCGGGGGCAGTGTTCGCTGACGCATACGTTTGGCCCTCCTCCTCCCGGTGAAACGCCCGATGGCGGGTCATTGTTCCCCACCGAAGGTTTCATTCTGCCCGGTTCGAGGGTGTTTTTCCTCCCCCGAAAGGGCCCGGTCGCCCGAAATCGGGGACGAACCCGGGTGAACCCCGCTCAGCGCAGCCCGGCGGCGGCCAGTTGCGCGCCGAACACCTCGGTCTGTTCGGCGGTCGCCGACACCATCGGCGGACGCAATGCCCCACCGGGCAGGCCCAACAGGTCGAGCCCGGCCTTCACCATCGTGCAGCCCTGGGTGGCGAACACCCCGGTCAGCACCGGCAGCACCCGGCGGTACTCGGCCAGGGCCTGCTCGACCCGGCCCGCGGCGTAGTCGGCGATCACCTGCGCCATCACCGCGCCGGTGAAATGGGTGGAGGTGCCGACCAGACCGACCCCACCCACCGCCATCAGGGCGGGGGTGATCGCATCGTCGCCGGCGTAGTAGGCCAGGTCGGTGGCGGCCATCACCGTCGCCGAGGCCACCGGGTCACCCTTGGCGTCCTTGACCGCGACGATCCGCGGGTGCTCGGCCAGAGCGATCAGCGTCTCGGTGGCGACCGCGGTGCCGGCTCGTCCGGGAATGTCGTAGATCATCACCGGCAGTTCACCGGCGGTGGCGACGGTTTCGAAGTACTGCCGCACCCCGGCCTGCGGCGGCTTGGAGTAGTAGGGGGTGACCACCAGCAGGCCGTCCGCACCCGCCTCGGCGGCCTCGCGGGCCAGGTGCACCGAATGGTCGGTGTTGAAGGTGCCCACCCCGGCCACCACCCGGGCCCGGTCACCGATCTCGTCGACCACCGCCGCGATCAGGTCACGCTTCTCCGCATCCGTAGTGGTCGGCGCCTCACCGGTGGTGCCGTTGATCACCAGCGCATCGTTGTGCTGCTGGTCGACCAGATACGCCGCCAGCCGCCGGGCTGCGGACAGGTCCACCGAGCCGTCGGCGGCGAACGGGGTCACCATCGCGGTGAGCAGGCGCCCGAAGGGCAGGGCGGGATCGGGTTCACGCATGGTCGGCAGTCTAGTGCGGTTCGCTCAGTCGACGCTCACGATGACCATCGGGTCGCCGTCGTGCACGACATCGCCCACACCGACCACCACTTCGGTGACGGTGCCCTCC
This sequence comes from Propionibacterium sp., assembly GCA_012719335.1. Classification (GTDB taxonomy): domain Bacteria; phylum Actinomycetota; class Actinomycetes; order Propionibacteriales; family Propionibacteriaceae; genus JAAYAO01. Next base: position 3,630 of record JAAYAO010000048.1, read on the forward strand.
ACCTCGGCCAGCACCGGGATCTCCATCTTCATCGATTCCAGCAGGACCACCTCGTCGGTGGGTTCGACCCGGTCACCGACCGCCACCTCCACCGACAGGACGGAGGCAACAATTTCGGCGACGACTGCATGATTCATGCCCGTCATCGTACGACCTCGCGGGCGAAGAACTGTAGAGTCCCGTCCATGACCGAACCGAATGCCCCTGACGCCGCCACGTGGGCCTTTGCCGAGAATTTCGTCGCCGAGACCGAGGTGGCCGCCGCCGCCCGGGAACAGGCCAGGGATTTGGGGGTCGTCCCGGTCGGGCGTGGCACGGCAAGCCTGCTGACGGTGCTGATGCAGGCGATCAACGCCGGCGCGGTCGTCGAGTTGGGTACCGGCTCGGGGGTGTCCGGCCTGGCCCTGTACGCCGGGATGGCCCCGGACGGGGTGTTGACCAGCATCGACGCCGAACCGCAGCACCAGGCCGCGGCCCGCAAGTCCTTCGAGGCGGCCGGCATCACCCCGCGCCGGATCCGGCTGATTCCCGGGGACGCGCTGGCGGTGTTGCCGAACCTGCTCAGCGGGGCCTACGACGCGGTGTTCGTCGACGCGGACAAGCTCGAGTACGTCGAGTACGTCGAGCAGGCCCTGCGCCTGTTGCGTCACGGCGGCCTGCTGCTGATCGACAACGCCCTGTGGCACAACCGGATCGCCGATGAGGACAACCAGGACGACCGCACCCTGGTGATTCGCGAAACCCTGGCCGCGGTCACCGAGATCGAGGAGTTCACCGCCTCGCTGGTGCCGGTCGGCGACGGCCTGCTGGTCGCGGTCAAGCAGTAACACGCGGTCGAGCAGTAACGTCCCGCGCCCCTGCGCACACGAAGAAACCCCGCCCGGACGCTGCCCGGGCGGGGTTCCTCGGTGTTGGCTCAGATCGCGGAGACCCGCATGCCCTTACCGACCACGGTGATGCCACCGTCGGAGACGGTGAAGCCCCGCGCCCGGTCGGCCTCGTGGTCGACGCCCACCTCGGCGCCGTTCTCGACGATCACGTTCTTGTCCAGGATCGCCCGGCGCACCACCGAGTTGCGTCCGATCCGGACGTTGTCGAGCAGCACCGAATGCTCCACATCGGCCCACTTGTCGACGTGCACATTGGGTGACAGCACCGAGTTGTCCACGTCACCACCGGAGATGATCACCCCGGGGCTGACGATCGAATCCTCGGCGGTGCCGCGCAGCACGAACTTCGCGCCCGGCTGGTTCACCTGGGCGGTCAGCAGCGGCCACTGCTCGTTGTACAGGTTGAAGATCGGCTTCACCGACACCAGATCCATGTGCGCCTCGTGGTAGGCGTCGATGGTTCCCACGTCCCGCCAGTAGTCGGCGTCCTCGGGGGTGGACCCCGGCATCACATTGGACTTGAA
>JAAYAO010000406.1 GCA_012719335.1 Propionibacterium sp.
CTGGTGATCCTGGCCAGCGAGGACATCGGGATGGCCGCCCCCTCCGTGTTGCAGACCTGTGTCGCCGCCGCCCAGGCCGTCCAACTGATCGGCATGCCCGAGGCCCGGATCAACCTCGCCCAGGCGGTTGTCGCCTGCGCCACCGCTCCCAAATCGAATGCGGTGTACACCGCCATCGACGCGGCCCTGGCCGATGTGCGAGCCGGCCGGATCGGCACCGTCCCGGCCCACCTGCGCGACTCGCACTACCCGGGCGCCGCCGGCCTGGGCCACGGCGCCGGCTACCGCTACGCCCACGACGAGCCGCACGGGGTGGCCCGGCAGCAGTACCTGCCCGACGAACTCGTCGACGCCCGGTACTACCATCCGACCGGCCACGGCAACGAAGCCCAGCTGGCCGAACGACTGGCCGCGATCGAGGAGCTGCTCGGCCGACCACATCAGTCGTCGTAGTCGACTACTGTTGCCCCAGACAATCCGACATGGAGGAGCCAGACACATGACCGTAGGTGAGATCGCCGGCCTGATCGCCGCCATCGCCGCCGTGGCCTTCGTGGTCTTCTGCGCTGTGCCGTTGCTGAAGCTCGGCCGGGTGCTGGAGGAGGTGCGCCTCGCGGTGCGCGACCTCGGGCACAGCTCGGTGCCGATTCTCACCGAATTGCGCGGCACCGTGCAGGCGACCAACAGTGAGATCGAGAAGCTCGGGGTGATCACCGCCGACGCCAGCACGGTCAGCCGCAATGCCGCCGCGGTGTCGGAGAACGCCGCCAGCCTGACCAGCCTCTTCGCCGCCACCCTCGGTGGCCCGCTGGTCAAGACCGCCGCCTTCTCCTACGGGGTGCGCAAGGCCCTGCGCGGTGACAAGAAGGGCAAGTGATGTTCCGCAACCTGCTGTGGTTCCTGATCGGTGGAGCGATCGTCGCGTTCCTGGTCTACAAGTGGCGCGACCTGAAACAGCGCACCACACCGGCCGCGGTGGCCGACAAACTCGACCGCACCCGCCAGTCGATGGGTGCCCGGATCTCGGAGTTCATCGACACCGCCCGGGAGGCCTCCACCGAGCGGGAGACCGAACTGCGCGACGCCCTCGGCCTCACCGAGGACGGGCAGGTCACCCGTCCCTGACCCCGGCTCCGGCCACCAGCACTACAACCACCTAGGACTTTTCATGCGTACCGCCGACATCCGACGTCGGTTTCTCGACTTCTTCGCTGCACGCGGACACGAGATCGTGCCGTCGGCCTCCCTGGTCTACAACGACCCGACCCTGCTGTTCGTGAACGCCGGCATGGTGCCCTTCAAGCCGTACTTCACCGGCGCCGAGGAAGCACCCTTCCCGCGGGCGGCCAGCGTGCAGAAGTGCGTGCGCACGCTCGACATCGAAGAGGTCGGCAAGACCACCCGGCACGGCACGTTCTTCCAGATGAACGGCAACTTCTCCTTCGGGGACTACTTCAAGGAAGGCGCGATCCACTACGCCTGGGAACTGGTCACCGGGTCGGTCGAGGACGGCAACCTGGGCTTCGACGGCGACAAGGTATGGGTCACCGTCCTGGACGGGGACGACGAGGCGATGGCGCTGTGGCGGGAGGTCGGGTTGCCGGCCGAACGGATCCAGCGCCGCGGCCTGCTGGACAACTACTGGAACATGGGCGTGCCCGGCCCCGGCGGGCCCTGCTCGGAGATCTACATCGACCGGGGCCCGGCGCACGGCCCCGACGGCGGCCCGATCGTCGACGAGGACCGCTTCCTGGAGATCTGGAACCTCGTGTTCATGCAGGAGGAACTGTCCACCGTCCGGGCCAAGGACGACTTCGACGTGCGCAGCGAATTGCCGCGCAAGAACATCGACACCGGGATGGGCCTGGAGCGGGTCGCCTACCTGCTGCAGGGCGTCGACAACATGTACGAGACCGACGAGGTCTTTCCGGTGATCGGTCGGGCGGCCGAACTGGCCGGCAAGGAGTACGGCGCGAACCCCGCCGACGACGTCCGGTTGCGGGTGGTCGGCGACCACGTCCGCTCGTCGTTGATGCTGATGGCCGACGGGGTGACCCCCGGCAACGAGGCCCGCGGATACGTGCTGCGCCGGTTGCTGCGCCGCTCGGTGCGGGCGATGCGCCTGCTCGGGGTGGGCGACGTGGTGCTGCCCGAACTGCTGCCGCTGAGCCGGGACCTGATGGCCGACTCCTGGCCCGAGGTGGCCCAGGGCTGGGACCGGATCGCCGCGGTGGCCTACGCCGAGGAGGACGCCTTCCGGCGCACGCTGACCTCCGGCACCCAACTGTTCGACGTCGCGGTCACCAGGGCCAAGCAGGCCGGCCGCACCGAACTGTCCGGCGACGAGGCCTTCACCCTGCACGACACGCACGGTTTCCCGATCGACCTGACCCTGGAGATGGCCGCCGAGCAGGGCCTGGCGGTGGATCGCGAGGCGTTCACCGCCCTGATGGCCGAGCAGCGTGCCCGGGCCAAGGCCGATGCCCGCGCCAAGAAGGGCGGGGCGGTCGACACCGAGGTGTACCGCGAGCTGCGCCAGTTGGGCGAAACCCCGTTCACCGGGTACACCGAACTCGCCCTGGAGACCCGGGTGGTGGGTGTGTTGCGCGACGGCGCGGCAGTGCCGGTCGCGGTCGCCGGGGACGAGGTGGAGGTCGTCCTGGCCGAAACCCCGTTCTACGCCGAATCGGGCGGCCAGGACGCCGACCACGGGGTGCTGATCGACAGCCACGGGCTGCAGGTCGACATCGTCGACGTGCAACGTCCGGTCGCCGGGCTGATCGTGCACACCGGCACGGTGCGTTCGGGTGAACTGCACCTCGATGCCACCGTCACCGCTCAGGTCGACCCCGGCTACCGGCACGCCGCGGCGATGGCACACTCGGCGACCCACCTGGTGCACGCCGCCCTGCGCGAGGTGGTCGGGCCGACCGCCACCCAGGCCGGCTCCTACAACCGGCCCGGCTACATGCGGTTCGACTTCAGCGCCACCAGCGGCCTGAGTGCGGCGATGCGCGACGAGATCGAGGGACGCACCAACGAAC
>JAAYAO010000407.1 GCA_012719335.1 Propionibacterium sp.
CGACATCTTCGTCACCGCCACCGGTAACCGCGACGTGATCACCGCCGAGCACATGTCCCGGATGAAGCACCAGGCGATCGTCGGCAACATCGGGCACTTCGACAATGAGATCGACATGGCCGGCCTGACCGCGATCGACGGCATCCGCCGCGAGAACGTGAAACCGCAGGTCGACCTGTGGCACTTCCCGGACGGGCACGCGGTGATCATCCTCAGCGAGGGACGCCTGCTGAACCTGGGCAACGCCACCGGCCACCCCAGCTTCGTGATGAGCAACTCCTTCACCAACCAGGTGTTGGCCCAACTCGAGCTGTGGAACACCGACTACGAGATCGGCGTGCACCTGCTGCCCAAGCACCTCGATGAGCATGTCGCCCGCCTGCACCTGGAGTCCCTGGGTGTGAAGCTGACCACCCTGACCCCGACCCAGTCGGAGTACCTCGGCATCCCGATCGAGGGCCCCTACAAGTCGGATCACTACCGCTACTGAGGAGCGCGCAGCCGGTTCCCCGATGCCCGAGGGCCCGGGGGAACCGGACCCGGGCGATGGGCGTCTCTGCACTACTGTGGAGCCTGTGAATACTCGTCGAGTGGTCGTGATGCGGCACTCGAAGTCATCCTGGAAAGACAATCTGCCCGACCACGAACGGCCCCTGGCCGGCCGGGGTCGCCGCGACGGCAAGGCGGCCGGGGAACTGTTCGAACGGATCGGGGTGCGACCCGACCTGGTGTTGTGTTCCACCTCGACCCGCACCCGGCAGACCTGGGACCGATTGCAGCTCGGCGGGGCCCGGGTCGAGCCGGTCGAGTACCGCCCCGACGTGTACCACGCCGCCGGCGCCGACCTGCTGGGCATCGTCCGGGACACCCCGGACGAGGTACGAACCCTGCTGCTGATCAGCCACTGGCCCGCGGTGCAGGAGTTGGTGGAGTTGCTGGCCACCCCCGACCCCACCGACGAGAACTGGCGCTCGCTGTCCGAGAAGTTCCCCACCAGCGCACTGGCCATCGTCCAGTTGCCGGGGCAGTGGGCCGACGCCGGCAAACGCGACGCCGACCTGCTCGCCTTCCACGTCCCGCGCGGCTGACCCGCCGAACCGGGGCCGCGTCGGCTGACCAGACGCACAACGCCATGCCGGTTGCGTCGGTTGAGCAGGCGCGTAGCGCCGTGTCGAAACCAGCAACCGGTCGGTCGCGAGCCAATGTCGCGCCGCTCCCGCGGGCGTGGTTGCGGCGTCGCGCGGGCCCCATGACTGAGACCGCACGTATGCGGGTCGCCGAAGCCATAGTGGTCGTTGCTCGTCCCAGGATCGCGGTTTCGGTCATCGCTGTTCCGTGCCCTGTCTCGGTGGGCCCGGAATCATCGGGCGCACACGCTGGTTGAGCGGGTGCTGTGTATCAGGACATCGGTGACAATCCTGCATCAGGACTCACGCGCTGGTTGAGCCGGTGACGCTTGCGTCACCGTGTCGAAACCCGGTGGGCAAGTGTGCGGAACCGAGCGGAGTTTCCGTCTCGGACCGTCGAGCGAGACCGGTGGGCCCGTGCGTGCTGAGTGGGGTCGTCTTGCTGCGGATCGTTGCCTGGTTTCGACGCGATTCGCGCAAGCGCGAATCGGCTCAACCGGCGTCGGGGCGGGGTGGTCGTTGGTTGCTGGTTTCGACACGGCGCTGACGCGCCTGCTCAACCAACGCAATC
>JAAYAO010000408.1 GCA_012719335.1 Propionibacterium sp.
CTTCCCGATGTGGGGAGCCCTGCTGGTGCTGCTCGGCTGGTGTGTGGTGCCGGCCCTGCTGGGGGCGGTGTTCACCGTCCGCAAGGACGTCTGAGTACCCGCCCCACCCGGGCGCCTGCCAGACTGGGCGGGTGAGCAACCGCCTGATCGACGACCTGCCGCTGATCCATCAGGGCAAGGTCCGGGAACTGTACGCCCTCGAACCGGCCGACGGCATCGAACGGATTCTGATGGTCGCCACCGATGCGATCTCCGCCTTCGACTTCGTCCTGGCGCCGGCCATCCCCGACAAGGGGGCGATCCTCACCCAACTGTCGCTGTGGTGGTTCGACCTGCTCGGCATCGACAACCACGTGCTGTCCACCGAGGTGCCCGAGGCCGTCCGGGGACGGGCCGTGGTGTGCGAGAAGCTCGACATGGTGCCGGTGGAATGCGTGGCCCGCGGCTACCTGACCGGGTCGGGCTGGGTCGAATACCAGCAGTCGCGTTCGGTGTGCGGGGTGCGGTTGCCCGAGGGTTTGGTGGACGGCTCCCGGCTGCCCGAACCGATCTTCACCCCGGCCACCAAGGCCGCGGTCGGTGACCACGACGAGAACGTCGACTTCGCCACCGTGGTCGACACGGTGGGCGCCGACACCGCCGAGGAACTGCGCACCCGCACCCTGGACATCTACGCCCGCGCCGAGCAGGTCGCCCGCGACCGCGGCATCATCCTGGCCGACACCAAGTTCGAGTTCGGGCACCGCGCCGACGGCACCCTGGTGCTCGCTGACGAGGTGCTGACCCCCGACTCGTCCAGATTCTGGGACGCCGAGGGGTGGGCGCCCGGCGGTGCCCTGCCCAGCTTCGACAAGCAGTACGTCCGCGACTGGTTGCAGCACGACTCGGGCTGGAACCGCGCCTCCGGGGACGCCCCGCCGCCGCTGCCCGCCGAGATCGTCGACGCCACCCGGGCCCGGTACGTGGAGGCCTACGAACGGCTCACCGGCGCATCATTCGGCGCCTGAGAAAATGGCGATAGGATCAGCAATATGGCGCGTGTAGTGGTTGAGGTGATGCCCAAGCCCGAGATCCTGGATCCCCAGGGCAAGGCGGTGACCGGGGCATTGGCCCGACTCGGGTTCCCCGGGTTGACCGTCCGGCAGGGCAAGCGGTTCGAGATCGACGTCGACGGTGACCTCACCGACGAGCGGCTCGCCGAGGTCAACGAAGCCGCCGAGAAGCTGCTCGCCAACACCGTGATCGAGACCTACACCGTGCACGTCGCCGACGAGGCACAGGCCGACGAGGGCGACCGGTGACCCGAATCGGCATCGTCACCTTCCCCGGCACCCTGGACGACGAGGACGCCGCGCGCGCGGTGAAGCTGACCGGCGGGGAGCCGGTGGCGCTGTGGCACAGCGAGGCCGACCTCAAGGGCGTCGACGCGGTGATCCTGCCCGGCGGCTTCTCCTACGGCGACTATCTGCGCGCCGGCGCGATCGCCCGGTTCTCCCCGGTGATGGACGAGGTGATCCGCAAAGCCCACGAGGGCATGCCGCTGCTGGGCATCTGCAACGGCTTCCAGGTGCTGTGCGAGGCCCACCTGTTGCCGGGTGCGCTGATTCGCAACGACTGCCAGACCTTCATCTGCCGCGATCAGGGCCTGCGAGTGGAAACCAACGACACGGTTTGGACCGCCGCGTTCACCCCGGGGCAGGAGATCACCATCGCCCTGAAGAACGGCGAGGGCCGCTACGTCGCCGACGAGGACACCCTCGACCGGCTGGAGGGCGAGAACCAGGTGGTGTTTCGCTACATCGGCGCCAACCCCAACGGTTCGGCCCGCGACATCGCCGGCATCACCAACGACCGCGGCAACGTGGTCGGTCTGATGCCGCACCCCGAACACAACGTCGAGGACATCACCGCCCCGTCCACCGACGGCCGGTTGTTCTTCGAATCGGTGCGGAACTTCCTGGCGGCCGCCGCGAGCTGATGGCTCCCGCCCCGCGCACCGGCCCCCGCCCCGGGGGCGTTGTCGGGCTCGTCGTGCTGATCGCCGGCCTGCTGTTGTTGGGGCGCTGGTTGTTCGCCCCCGACACCCCGGACGCCACCCCTGTTCCGTTCGACACCTCCCAAGTGGTCGTGGTCGGCGTGGAGGCCCACCCCGCGGTGACCGGGGTGGACCGCGCAGTGTTGGAGGCCGGTGCGGCGCAGCTCGCGGTGCTGCGGGTGCCGACCGGGCCCGATCAGTGTGCCGCGGCCGGCTGGGCGAGCCTCGGTGCCGGGGAGGTCGTGGAGACCGGGCCGATCTGCCACCCCGAGGTCACCCCCGACGGCGCCATCGACGATTGGCACGACCTGCAGGAGTACGCCGACGGCCGGTTGGGCACCCTGGCCGGGTCCAGTACCGGCTGCGTGGCCGGGGTGGGCCCCGGCGCCGCCCTGGCCGCAACCCGTGCCGACGGCACCGTGTCGGTGTACACCGGCTACGAACAGTTCGCCGCCGCCGGCGCGGTGCTGGAATGCCCGCTCACCTTCATCGCGGCACCCGGCCCGGATGAGGCCGAGCCGGTGCTCACCGAGCTTGCCGGACGCGACGACGTCACCGTGATCGTGGCCGGGTTGGGGCCGGATCACGGTGGGGCCCGGCCCCAGTTGTTGTACGTCACCGGTGGCGGGCAACCGTCCGGGTTGCTGCTGGGTGACCGGAACCGGGCCGGGCAGCTCGA
>JAAYAO010000409.1 GCA_012719335.1 Propionibacterium sp.
GTGTTCGTGCTCTGGGGCGTGAACAACCCCTTCCAGCCGGATATGTCCGGATTCGTCGGTGAACTGCCCCTGCTGATCGCCGGCGTCGGGCTGCTGTTCCTGCTGCTCGGCGGTGGCCGCTGGAGCGTCGACGGTGCCCTGCGCAAGCGTCGCCGATTGAAGAAGGAAGCCGCCGCCTGACCTGCCTACGCTGCGGGGACCCGAGGCGCGGACATGAACCCCACTCGACGCCCCGCCGGATGACTCGACGGGTTTCGACGCGGGCTTCGCCCGGCTCAACCGGCGTCGAGTTCCCGGGGTGCTTGGCTGGTGGCCGGGGTGGGGTACGCGCGCTCAACCAGTTTGCGCTGACCTGCACGCGAGGCCGGCTGGGTGGCTCGACGGGTTTCGACGCGGGATTCGCCGGGCTCAACCGGCTTAGTGCTCCAGGTGCCAGGACGGGGATGGCTGCACGCGTTCAACAGCCTTGAGTTCTCGGGTTCGCGAGGGCCCGTGTCGGCTCGGGCATCCCGCAACTGCGCCAGTGTGCGCTGCGGTTCATCGCGCAATGGTAGGGGTCGGCTCACCTGCGCATCACGATGTGGCGGTGGCCGGGGAAGGCCGGATCGGCCCGCGGCATCCGGCGCACGCTCCGTGCTTCTCGGCCGGATGATGCGGCTCTCGTCGGGTGGGTGTCCGGAGGGCCTGCGGAACGATGTGCTCCGGAGGCGGCTCGGTGGCCGGGTCGCTGCGGTGCGGGTGCGCGCGAATTGTTGATCCATTCCGGTGCCGCCATCACCGATGCCGGCCGCGGCTTGGCACCGGCGTACCGCCGAGTTGGTCGCATTCGCTCGCTGCGACGTCGACCTCGACGCCCCGGGCCTCGAAACCGGGTGTGTGCCCGTGGTCGTTGCTCACGGTCTACCCGCCGCGGCGGAATCACCTGAGCCACCCCGTCCGCCGTCAGTTCGACCCGCCACCGGTCGGCTTCGGGGCGGTGGCCCGGTTCGACGATTCCGTGATGGTGGGCGCACACCAGCACCAGGTTCGCCAGCGACGTCACTCCACCGGCCCACCACGGCACAATGTGGTGCGCGTGACACGCTCGTGGTGGCTTCTCGCAGCCCGGAAACACACAGCCCTGGTCGCGCACTTCCAGGGCACGGCGGATCTCCGGGGTCACCAGCCGCCGGGCCCGACCCACATCCAGAACTTCGCCGGCGCCGCCCAGTACGGCGGGCATGATGTCGGCATCGCACAGCCACTGGCGCAGCACCGACACCGGCACCGGGGCCCGAGTCTCCAACAACCGTCCGATCGGATACCCCGCACCGGCCGCGGCCTCCACCAGATCGGCGTGCTCGATGGTGACCACCACCCGGGGCCGGTCGCCACCATGATGTGGCGCCCACTCCTGGGACAGGTGGGTCTGCACCATCGCGGTCAAGGCATCCGCCCGACGAGCTCCGGGGGAGAGATAATCCGTCTCGGGATCGATCATGTCCAGCCCGCGCCGGATCTCGGCCGCATGGGCATCGAGCACGTGGCGGAAGGCCTCGGCGTCGGGGGTCGGCAGGCTCCCGCGAAACGACACCGCCCCGTCCCCACGATCGGTGAACGTCAGATGTCGCTTGCGCCACGCCGCACGATGCTCCCGCTCCAAGCGGGCCGCTTCCCGCTCCTCCGCGCCGACCGGATCGAGCACTTCGACCAGATAACCGCCCAATCCGCGCAACTCCGACGATGTGTGCTCGGCGGCGAAATCGATCATCATCTGCTGGGCCTGTTCGACCTGCTGGGTATCGAAGTCCTCCGGCAGCACCTCCAGCACGCTGGTGATCGCTTCGGATTGGGCGGCCGAGACCGCACCGGTCTCCGCGGCCCGGGCGATCAGCCCGAAGCGCTGCAATCGCTCACCCGCCCCGATCAGCCGGCTCGCCTCGCGGCCGGTCATGCGATGGGACTCACCCAACCAGGTGCGGGTCGAGGTGCCGTGTTCGCGCCACACCGCTGCATCACGTTCCATGTCGGCCAGATACCGGCTCTGCCAGGCGTGCAACCGGGCCGCCACCCGCAACGCAGCCGCCGCAACCTCCATCCGCTCCTTGTCGCCGGGCAATCGCAACCGGTCTGCGGTCAGGACATCCAGCGCGGCATCCATGGCGGCCAACAGTTGGCCGTCATCGAGGTCATCGAACTGGTGTTCCATAAAGTCAAGCCTAGTCGCCCGATCCGACACTTGCCGGGTCGCCGGCAAAGTTGTGGATAACTTTTTCGGGGACTGTTACTGCGGCCCCCGGACGCCCGTCCAGTCAGTCACCCGTCCGGTCAACAGCGTGCGCCCACTCGGGTTCGTCCGTGAGGATCGACCGCGAGAATGGGCCGTCCCGATGCAGGGAGAGGTGTCAGCCGCGGGTCTCGTACTCGGCCCGGGCCTCACACACCGAGGCGCGGGGGCAGGGCGCAACCTCGCCGGTGGCGCTCATCCGCACCACCACGGAGTCGGCCGGCACGCTGTGACCGATCACCGTGCCGCGGCCCTCGGGGGTGTCCACCCGGGAACCCACCGGCGGCGCCTCCCGAATGAAATCGACATACAACGGGTGCTCGAACTTCAGGCAACACATCAGGCGACCACAGGCGCCGGAGATCCGCAGCGGATTGGGTGGCAGATCCTGAGCCCGGGCGAGCCGCATGCTGATGCCGTCGAAGTCGGTCAGAAAACTCGAACAGCAGAACTCCCGCCCGCAGTGGCTGATGCCCCCGATCAGCCGGGCCGAATCCCGCGAACCGATCTGTCGCAGGTCGATCCGCGATTGCAGGGTGCGCGCCAGATCGCCCAACAACCGCCGGAAATCCACCCGGTGCGGAGCGGTGAAATAGATCACCACCATGTGGTCGTACTCATCGGAGCGGTCGAGATAGTCGATCCCGACCACCTTCATCGGCAGCACGTGCTGCCGGATCAACCGGTTCGCCACCACCCGCGCGCGGGCTCGGATGCGCCGGTTCTCCTCGTCCCGGGCCAGGTCGGCGTCGGTGGCGGGCCCGGCGCACACCGGTAGATCGGTGAAGCCGTCGGCGTCCACGTACTCGGGTGCCCATACGCACTGGGCGACCTCGGTGCCCGATTCGGTGGGTATCAGAACATGGTCACCCACCCGTGGTCGATGCGACCCCGGATCGACGTAATAGAGGCGGCCGTGCTGTTCGAAAGTGACCGCCATCACCTGTGGCATTGGGCCAGCCTACCGGTGCGGATGCGATCACCACGACGGGCGGAGCGTCCGGTTGCCGCAGGTGGACGGGACCGCGCACCTCGGCTCGCCGGTTGTCGAACGTCGTGGTGGGCTGGGCCGGGTACCGGACGGGTCCGTGCGGACGTCGGTACTCGGCGCGCGTCCGGGGGCCCCGCAAACCCACAGCATCCCCCGTGGATACTCGGCTCGCGCGCGTCCGGGTGGCCCACACCCGGGAACCGGCCACGGTCGACCGCTCCGCTCACGCACGTCCGGGCGGCCCGGTGTGGCACTCGCCGGGGGCGTTTGGTCGTCGACTGCGGATTCGGAACCCCCGGCGAGTAGGGTGACGCTCGTGGCTGCCTCATTGAATCGCCGGGTCCGCGCCGTCGTCGCCGTTGTCTTCGCCCTCGGGCTGGTTGCGGGGTGCACCCCGCAGGGTCCGACCGATCCCAACGACCCCGACCAAACCGAGACGGACGCGCCGGTCTCGCCGGATCGTCCGAAGGATGTGCAGATCCCCGATGTGCAGCCCGAGGGCTTCGTGGACGCACCCGGGGGAGGGATCGAGGGGTACACCGGGCAGCAGATCGACTGGCAGACCTGCGAGGACTACTCCAAGTTCGAGTGCGCCACCATCGCCGCACCCCTCGACCACGAGGATCCCGACCGGCAGGCGTTGAGCCTGTTCCTGTTGAAGGCCGAGGCCACCGAGGAACCGAAGTTGGGCACCATTTTCGTGAACCCGGGTGGGCCGGGCGCCGGTGGCAGCGAGTTGGCGGCCAGGTTCGACCGCGAGGGGCTCGAGCAGTACGACATCATCGGATGGGACCCGCGCGGTACCGGCCAGTCGACCCCGGTGCAGTGCTGGCAGGGCGAGGAGATGGACGCCTTCACCGAGATCGTCGGAACCCCCGATGACGAGGAGGCCTTCCAGGAACTGATCGAAGCCTCCAAGGGATTCGGTCAGTCCTGTCTGGAGAAGTCCGGTGAGTTGCTCATGCACATCTCCACTCAGGACACCGCCCGCGACCTCGACATGCTGCGCGAGATGGTCGGCGACGAGAAGCTGAACTACCTGGGCTACTCCTACGGCACCGAACTGGGCGCCACCTACGCCGAGATGTTCCCCGAGAAGGCCGGCCGGATGGTGCTCGACGGTGCGGTGAACATCACCGACGACGAGGACGTGGTGCAGGCCATGGGCTTCGACCGGGCCTTCACCAACTTCGCCGAGTGGTGCGTCGCCCGCGACGACTGCGGCGAGCTCGGCAGCACCCCGGAGGAAGTCACCGAGACCACTCACGCGCTGCTGGACGATCTGGCGGTCAACCCGGTGCCGATGGGGGAGCGCACCGTCACCCAGTCGATCGCCCTGACCGGCATCGTGGTGACGCTGTACTCCGAGTCGACCTGGGACTACCTGCGGCAAGCCCTGATTTACGGCAAGAACGGTGACGTGATGATGCTGCAGATGCTCAGCGACGCCTACAACATGCGCCATGCCGACGGCACCTACGAGCCGTTGATACACGCCTTCCCGGCAATCAATTGCCTGGACGAGGCCGACGAGGGGATCGACCGCGCGGTGCAGGAGTGGCGGGAGACCTCAGAGAAGGCGCCGATCTTCGGCCCCTACTTCGGTGCCGACACGGTGTGCACGACCTGGCCGGTGCCGGCGGTCGAGCCGCTGGAGAAGATCACCGCCGAAGGAGCGGACCCGATTCTGGTGATCGGTGTCACCGGTGACCCGGCCACCCCCTACGAGTTCGCCCAGTCGATGGCCGACCAGCTCGACTCCGGCGTCCTGCTGACCCTGGAGGGCGAAGGCCACGGCGCCTACGGCAGCTACGACTGCATCGACGACGTCGTGGTCGACTTCTTCGTCGACGGCACCGTGCCCGAGGACGGGATGACCTGCCAGGCCTGAACACCGATCTGCCGGTTCGACGAGAGCCGGCTGGTTTCGCCGCGGAGCTGGGCTCAGGGCCTCCGGCTGGTTGCACTTCGACGGGGCTCAGGACAAGCGGCTCGGGTGCTGCGCCCCCTGCTCAACCGACGCCGACGAGGCCGACGTCGGTTGAGCTTGTCGAAACCAGTCGGTTCGGCAACTATCGAGTACGCAGCACCGCGGCCCATCGCCTATAGTGTGTTCTCGGCCCCGGCAGGGGGTCAGGCCGCCTTAGCTCAGTTGGCAGAGCAACGCACTCGTAATGCGTAGGTCGGGGGTTCGACTCCCCCAGGCGGCTCCAGCTCACCGCCATCGACCGGATCACATCCGGGCCCAGGCAACCGTCGTATCGTCCTGCAGTTTGAAGCGGGGGAAACTGGTGTGATCGGCATCCCGGGCCCGCACGTCGAAGACCGTGTCGAGCCACTCCTGAGCACGATGCTCGTCCAACCCCTGCAGCACCTCCGCGGCGGAGGCCACGCCCAGGCCGTCCCACAGGTCGGCGAAGCCATCGCTGGCCAGCATCACCGCGCGAACGTCCGCGGCGGGTATCGAGCCGGTGTGCATCCGGGCCAGGCCGTCACCGGACAGGTCGAGGATGGCGTACTCGACGTTCTGCAGGGCCCGATGTTCGCGCAGGGTGCCGGTGATCCGTTCGCGCGCCTCGGCGACGGTGCAGCCGGCGTCCTCGGCGATGGCGACCATCTCGGCGATCGCCTTCGCGTCCAGGGCGCGCAGTTCATCGGCCACGTGTTCCACCACGCCCGCGGAGGTGTCCAGCACCACCCGACAATCACCGAGGGTGGCCCACTCCAGCCGGTCCTCGTTCACCCGGGCGACGGCCAGGCCGGCCGTGGGCAATGCCAGGCCGGTGGCGTCATCGCTGCCGGGCAACTGCTGCCAGGCCCGGCGGGTGTCGGCCAGGGCCAGCGTGATCAGGTCGGGCAACGTCCCCTCACCACCCAATCGGGCGGCGAGTTGGTCGCCGATGGTGTGGGCGAACCAGCGGGCATCGCTGGTCTCGGGGCTCACCCGGGTACCGCCCAGGCCGGTGGCTCCGTCCAGCACCACGATGGCCCGGTTGCCGGCGTTGGCGTAGTCCTCGTTGGTGTCCGGGTCCCCGCGTCCGGCTCGGGTCGCCAACCCGAAGGACGAGAACCGCCGGGTGAAGGTGCTGCGGGTCAGATAGTCGGGGTTGTCCGCGAGGTAGTCGGCGGCCGCCTGCCAGGTCGCCCGGGTACTGGTGCCGATCGGGGTCGGGTTCGGTTGATCGCGGTTCAGGGCCGCCAACATGCCGGCGCAGTCGTCGGACCAACCCTGCGGACGGTCGGTCAACAGGTGCTGCACCCCGATGGCGGCATGGCCGTCGGTGAAGGGACGCTCCGCCGAGGTGATGCTACGCCGTTCCAGTTCCGCCAATGGCACGGTGAGCCGCACCAGCCCGCTGAACTCGGGCTTCGCGCTGCGGTTGAGCCAGCGGAAGTAGCCGGTGATCCGTTCGGAGCCGGCGAGCACGTCCTCGGGGCGCACCCGGGATTCCTCCTCCAACTCGCGCAGCATGCCGTGCATCAACACCTTCGCCAGGGTGGGGGCGGCGGGAGCGGCCGCCTTGGCCTGCAGCACCACGTCCCGCCAATCCAGCGACCCCGACGCGGAGGCTGCGAACCAGCCCGGCTGCACCGAGTTGCGCATCGACTGACGCACGAACAACACCTGCTCGTCGGCGGTGATCGCCATGATCGTGATGCCGACGATGTTGGCCACCCGGGCCTGTTCCAGGGACAGGATCCGGCGGCGGGTGTCGACCACATGGTGCAGCGGTAGTCGGGTGCCGCCGTCGGCGATGAACTCGTCACGACTCCAGTGCCACAGTTCGTTGCTGGCCTGACCGTCGAAGTAGGTGACCTGCTGCATGGTCAAACGGGTGGTGCCCAGGGCGTCGACGGTGGGCTCGGAGGCCAACCGGGCCAGCCGTCCGTTGAACCACATCGGACGTTTGGTGCGTTCGGTGGCCGCCTGGTTCGGGGCCGCGGTGCGGCGCAACGACTGGGGAGCGATGTCGGCCAGATCCCGCGGGAGCTCGAACCGGTGTTGGCTCAGCCACACCGGGGTGATCTCCGAACGCGTCCACAACAACCGGTTGACCTCGGGGTCGGTCCAAACGAACTCGTCGGTACTGTCCGGGGCCTGACCACGAACCGGCGGAAACCGGACGAACCCGTCGGTGCCGTCGTCCCATTGCACGCCGTCGAAGCGGAAACTGTTCAGCTCGGGGGTGTTGTTGTGCAGGTGCACCCCGGTCCAGCGGGAGCGCAGTTCGCGGGTGTCGAGCAGGAACATCACGATCGTGATCACCGCGCCGATGCCGGTCACCACGAAAACCCAGCCGCTGGGCAACAGCGCGACGATGAAGCCCAACACCACGCCGATCAGGCCGACGACGTACTTCCACTCCGACCCGTAGACGAAGGTCAGATAGTCGAAGGTGGCGCGCAGATGCCGGCGGAGTTGTCCCACGAGCATTCACCCTAGTGCGCGGCCGACGGCGGCGAGCGGCTCCGGTGTCAGTCGTTGCCGAACAGGTCGCGGGTGTAGACCTTGTCGGCGACGTCGGCGAGTTCGGGGGCCATCCGGTTGGCCAGGATCACGTCACAGCGGGACTTGAACTCGGCCAGATCGCGCACCACCTCGGAGCGGTAGAACTCGTCCTCCTCCAACTGTGGCTCGAAGAGAATCACCGGCACGCCCTTGGCCTTGATCCGCTTCATGATCCCCTGGATCGACGACTGCCGGAAGTTGTCCGAACCGGCCTTCATGGCCAGCCGGTACACCCCGACCACGTTCGGCTTCTTCGCCAGCACATCGAAGGCGACGAAATCCTTGCGGGTGCTGTTGGAGTCGACGATGGCCTGAATCAGGGTCTGCGGGACGTCCTGGTAGTTGGCCAGCAGTTGCCGGGTGTCCTTCGGCAGGCAGTAACCGCCGTACCCGAAGGAGGGGTTGTTGTAGAAGTCGCCGATCCGCGGGTCGTGGCCCACTCCGGTGATGATCTGCTTGGTATCGAGACCGTGGGTGGCGGCGAAGGTGTCGAGTTCGTTGAAGTACGCCACCCGCATCGCCAGGTAGGTGTTGGCGAACAGTTTGATCGCCTCGGCCTCGGCGGCGCCGGTGTAGACCACCGGCACGTCCGGGTCCTGTGAGCCCTCGACCAGCAGGCCGGCGAACCGTTCGGCGTCCGCCCCCGGGTCGGCCACCACGATCCGCGACGGATGCAGGTTGTCGTACAACGCGCGGCCCTCACGCAGAAACTCCGGGGAGAACAGGATGGTCAACCCGGGGTGTTCCTCGCGCATCCGATGGGTGAACCCCACCGGAATGGTCGACTTGACCACCGCCACCGTGGTCGGCGACAGCCGGGCGATGTCGGCCAGCACGTTCTCGACCGTCGAGGTGTCGAAGTGCTGGGTGAAGGTGTTGTAGTCGGTGGGGGTGGCCACGATGGCGAACTCGGCCCCCGGCAGGGCCTCGGCCAACTCGGTGGTCGCGGTCAGGTTCAGATCCTTGGACGCCAGGAAGTCCTCGATGTCGGGATCGACGATCGGGGAACGGCGGGCATTCACATCGGCCACCCGGGCGGCATCGATGTCGACGGCCACCACCTCGTGACGCTGGGCGAGCAACACCGCGCTCGCCATCCCGACGTACCCCAAACCCACCACAACGATCTTCATGGCTCCGAGGATAGGCCTCGGTGCGGTGGGGCCGATCCATCCGGGCGTGCAGGAGACAGGCCCGATCGACTGTTCACCGATATTTCACGCCCCGGTTGCCGGCCCGGTTGCCGGCAAAGCCGTCCGAGGTTCGGACGTGCCGGGGTCGGTACCACCGGCAACCAGCGGGCCGACCGATGGGTGACCACCGTGGCGATCGCGGTGATCGACTTGCCGACTGCTGCCACCGACCCACGACGGGTGATGTACCGGCAGCAGCGAAAAGTCGGGCCGCTAGGGTTTGGGTAGGCCGATAGGTCCATCTGCGAGGAGGCAATGGAATGAGCGAGAAGTTCGAGCGCGGGTACATGCTCGGGGACAACAACTTGGGGCTGGATCTGATGCGAGCCACCGAAGCTGCCGCACTGGCAGCCGCCCGGTGGCGCGGACGCGGCCAGAAGGAAGAGGGCGACGGAGCCGCCGTCGACGCGATGCGTGCGGTGTTGGCCGGGGTGCGGATGGACGGCACCATCATCATCGGCGAGGGCGAGAAGGACGAAGCCCCGATGCTGCACAACGGCGAGAAGGTCGGCACCGGTGAGGGCCCGGGTATCGACATCGCGGTCGACCCGGTCGACGGCACCCGGCTGCTGGCACTGGGCATGCGCAACTCGATCGCGGTGTTGGCCGCTTCGGACGCCGGCTCGATGTACAACCCGACGATGTGCTTCTACATGGACAAGCTCGCCGTCGGCCCCGAGGCCGCCGACGTGATCGACATCGAGGCCCCGATCGCCGAGAACATCAAGCGCGTCGCCAAGGCGAAGGGCAAGGCCGTGGAGGACATCGTGGTGGCGATGCTGAACCGCGAACGCCACGAACCGCTCGCCCAGGCGATCCGCGATGCCGGCGCCCGCACCCGGATGTACACCGACGGTGACGTGGCCGCCTCGGTGTCGGCCGCCTCCGAGGCCGTTACCAGTGTCGACCTGTTGGCCGGTATCGGTGGCAGCCCCGAAGGTGTGGTGAGCGCCTGCGCGATGAAGGCGATGGGTGGCCGGATCATGGCCAAGCTGCACCCGACCAGCGACGAGGAACGTCAGAAGACCATCGACGCCGGCTTCGACGTCGACAAGGTGCTCGACACCAACGACCTGGTCTCCAGCGACAACACCCTCTTCGTCGCCACCGGCATCAGTGACGGCGATCTGGTGGACGGGGTGCACTACCTCGAACACGGCGGCGCCCGCACCCACTCGGTGGTGATGCGCTCGATCTCGGGTACCACCCGCTACATCGAGGCCTTCCACCACCTCGACAAGCTGAACGCCTACGCCGCGGCCTCGGGTCAGAAGCTCCACGAACTCTGAGCCCACCCGGCGAAACCAGCCCACGGAGCGAACCCCGGTGACGCATTGTCGCCGGGGTTCGCTCCGTATCGGGGCGGCGGCCCGCGCGAAAGGTCACGAGGTTTCGACGGACGGCCGCTGCGCGGCCTGCTCAACCGGCGTGAGGCGGACGTCGGTTGAGCTTGTCGAAACCAGTCCGCGGGTTCAGTCGGCGGCGGGGTCGGTTCAGGTCACGGGGTTTCGACGGACGGCCGCTGCGCGGCCTGCTCAACCGACGTATGGGGCGTTGGGCTCAGCCGGCGTAGTTGTGGGTGACCGGCGTGTGAGGCGGACGTCGGTTGAGCTTGTCGAAACCAGTCCGCCGGTTCAGTCGGCGGCGAGGGCGGCTTCGATGTCGTCGGTCAGGGCTTCGGGGGCTTCGGACGGCAGGTAGCGCTCGATCACCCGGCCGTCCTTGCCGACCAGGAACTTGGTGAAGTTCCACTCGAGCCAGTCGCCGTTCTCGCCGCGGGGTTGCTTGGCGAGGTGTTCGGCGAACCCGGCCGGGGGAGTGCCTTTGCCCTCGGCGCGTTCGGAACGCAGCCAGGCGAAAAGCGGGTGCGCGTCCGGGCCGTTCACGTCGACCTTGGCGAACATCGGAAACTCCACGCCGTAGTTCGCCGTGCAGAAGGTCGCGATCTGCTCCTCCGAACCCGGCTCCTGGGCACCGAACTGGTTGCAGGGGAAACCCAACACGGCCAACCCCCGGTCGGCGTACTGCTCGTGCAGCTTCTGCAGGCCCTCGTACTGCGGGGTGAGCCCGCACTCGCTGGCGGTGTTGACCACCAGCACGGCCTGCCCGGCGTAATCGGAAAGATTCTGTTCGGAGCCGTCGAGACGGGTCGCGGTGAAATCATGCAGCGAAGTCATGTTGGCCAACGCTACGCGGCCGAGGGCCTCGGCAACAGGGGACGGGGGAGGGTTTCGACTCGGGCGGCTGGGCCGCCCGGCTCAACCGGCGTGAGAAAGAGGGGCGGGACCGTCACCGCGGGGTTTCGACGCGGAGCGCTCCGTGCTCCGGCTCAACCAGCATCGGGATGGTGCGTGGGTCGGGGTCCGGCTCAACCGGCGTGAGGAAGTGATGCGGTTCGGTCACCGTGGGGGTTTGGACGCGGAGCGCTCCGGCTCAACCAGCGTCAGGATGAGGTGTGGGCAGGCTCCGGCTCAACCAGCATCGGAGCATCAACCCGAGTCGCGTTGCAGCCGGTCGACGGTGAGGGCGAGCTGGGTGCGGTCGCCGACCTGCAGTTTGCGCATGATCGTCGACACGTAGTTCTTCCCCGTGCCGTGGGCCAGATGCAGGCGTTCGGCGATCTCGGTATTGCTCAGACCTTCGGCCACACACGCGGCGACCTGGCGTTCGGACGCGGTGAGGTCGGCCAGTGGGTCGGTGGCACTGCCACGTTGGGCTGCGA
>JAAYAO010000410.1 GCA_012719335.1 Propionibacterium sp.
ACCGAGGGCAGGGCGGCGAAGCGCTCCCAGACCCCCTGGGGCACGCTCGGGTTGGGGTGCAGGTCCACCGGGTCGAAGAGGACGCGGCGTCCCTCACCGCCTCCGGTGTCGGTGTCCTCCTCGTCCTTGGAGGTGGCTCCCTTCATCAGCATCTCGGCCACGCCCGTGGCGGTCTTGCGGTCGAAGAACGGCAGCAGGCAGTCCACCGAGTTCAGCAACTCGTTGCCCGGGATGCGCCGTGCCAAGGGGGTGCGGATCATCCGCCCGAGCAACTGGGTGATGTGGGTGCGGTCCTTGGCCGGACGCATCGAGACCAGCACCTCGGCGCGCGGGCAGTCCCAGCCCGTGGAGATCGCAGACTTCGCCAGCAGCACCCGCACGTGCGTGGCATCCTGCACCCTCTGGGGCTCGATGTACGGCACGCCCTGCTGGCCGACCAGCAGGTCCTGGTGCTCCCCGAAGACGTTCGCCACGGCGTCGGGGCCGAGTTCGGGCCAGGCGTCATAGATCGTGTCCAGCGTCCGCACCAGCGTCTCGGTGGTGGGCTTGTCGCCCACCTGCACCACCAGCAGCGGGATTACCGGATCGGCCTCCTCCTGCTCATCGGCGTACGCCAACCAGGCAGCGGTCGAGGCGCGGACCTTTTCCACCGCCCGCCGCAGCAACACCGTGTCGAAGACCCCCTGCTCGGTCGGGATGCTCAGAACGATGTCGTCCTTCAACAGCCCCGACGCCTGCACCAGAGCGGAGTCCACCTCCACCGAGGGCAGGGCGGTGCGGCCCTTGGCGTCCTTCATCGCCGCCTCGAACCGCTCCACCGTGGCCGAGATACCGAACACCACCGGCATGGGCGGGACAGCGCCGTTGCCGTTGATGAGCCGCTGCACGATGGTGCTGCGGTCCCTACTCGTCGTCCCCATGCCCCGGTGGGCCTCGTCCAGCACGAAGTACAGCGTCAGGTCCTTGTCCTCGACCGTGTTGGTGATCACGTCGTAGATCGAAGACTGCATCTCATCTGGACGCGGCTCGAACAGGCGCACCTGCCCAGGAGCCGGGCTGGGTTCGCCGCGCACCAGACGCGAGTTCTTCGACAACTTCTGGGTGTTCAGGAAGTACACGTGGCCGGGCCGCAGCGAGGGCTCGGAGAACGTCGTCTCGATCACCCGCAGCCGCGAATCCAACTCACTCGCGGCCTCCTGCAACCGGGCCCGGGACTGCTCATTCAGCGAAGGGTCGTCGGAGAACCACAGCACGACCGCCCCGGGGTCGGCCTCGAAGTCGAACTCGTCGTTGCCGAAGAAGAGCGCCTCGATCACCGCAGCCGCCATCACGGTCTTGCCCGCGCCAGTCGTGGCCGTGAGCGAGAACTGAGACAGCGACCCGTAGCGGTGGTACATGTCCCGGGCCTGCTCCAAGTTCCGCAGCACGTCCCGCACGGCCTCGGCCTGGTAGTCCTTCAACGTGTAGCGCATCAGCGACCACCCCTCAGCATGAAGTTCTGCAAGTACGACTCGTACAGCCGAACCGAAAGCACCTGGCTGGGTAGGTCACGACACACCATCTGGAACGCCGAGTCGTCATCCGTGACGATGAACGCCGTCTTCACCGACTCGGTCTCAGCCACCCGGGCCACGAAGTCCCCGGCCTGGTCCAGGTTCTCCAGCACCCCG
>JAAYAO010000411.1 GCA_012719335.1 Propionibacterium sp.
ACCGCATCGAGCATTTCCAGATGGGCCGGGAGGACCAGTTGGACGAGGTCGCTGCCCTCGGTGTGCTGCCGTCGGTGTTCGTCAAACACGTCTGGTACTGGGGAGACCGGCACCGCGACATCTTCCTCGGGCCCGACCGGGCATCCCGGATCAGCCCGCTGGCCTCCCTGGATCGCCGGTCGGTGCCCTTCGCGCTGCACTCCGATGCGCCGGTGACCCCGTTGTCGGCGCTGGAGGGGTTGCAGGTGGCGGTGCTGCGGAAGACCTCCTCCGGTGAGGTGCTGGGTGCCGACCAGGCGGTGCCGATCGAGACCGCCCTGCTCGGATACGGCCGGCATGCTGCCCGGTTCTCCGGGGATGAGGACCTGATCGGGTCACTGGAGGTCGGCAAACAGGCCGATCTGGTCGTGCTGGATGACGACCCCACCCGTTGCGACCCGGAGGCGATCTCCCGGGCCGGCGTCCGTGCCACCTACGTCGGTGGCCGCCAGATCTACGACCGCTCCCGCGAAGTGGGCAACACCGACGCTTGAGCGCTCCGTGCACCGGCATCGGTTGAGCTTGCTCCGTGCACTGGCGTCGGTTGAGCGCTCTGTGTACCGGCGTCGGTTGAGCTTGTCGAAACCAGCCGGGGCTTGAGCGCCCCCGGGGGCGAGGGGCCCTGCTGCAAACCGCCTTCTTTTCGGTCGATATCCGATATACGGGTTCAACGACCCGGGACAAGGCGGTTTGCAGCAGCGCATCGGTGCGACCAACCTGCGATGATGCGGGGCAATGTCTCGCACCACCTCGCCCATCGGTGTCGGCGCCTCGCTCGGAGCGTCGGTGCTGTTCGCGCTGTTGTCCTACTGGGCGGTGTTGCTGACCCCATTGAGCGGCGGCGCGGTGCTCGGTTGGCGGATCGTGACCAGTCTGCCGGTGGCGGTGGTGACGGTGTTCGCACTCGGGATGGGCGACCAACTGATCACCGGGTTGCGCCGGCTGCGCAACCCCAAGATCCTGCTCGGCACCGTGCTGGTGTCGGCGGTGCTGGCGGTGAACTGGTGGCTGTTCATGTGGGCGCCCGCCAACGGCCGGGCCCTGCAGGTGTCCCTGGGCTTCTTCGTGCTGCCGATCGTGATGGTGGTGGTCGGCCGGATCGGCTTCGGTGATCGGCTGAGCCGGCCGCAACGCATCGCCCTGGTACTGGCATGCCTGGGGGCGATCGGGCACGTGATCGTGGCCGGGGAGGTGTCCTGGGAAGTGCTGGTGATCGCCATCGGCTTTCCGATCTACTTCACCGTGCGCCGGGTGTTGGGCACCGCCGACGCCGGCGGGACGATCTGCGACGTGCTGTTCATGTTGCCGCTGGGCATCTGGTTCATCGCGACCTCCGCCCCGGCCACCGAATCGTGGGCGATCAACCCGCACCTGTGGTGGGCCGTCCCGGGGCTCGGGGTGATCAGCGGAGTGGCCACCGTCGCCTACTTCTGGGCCGCCGAGCTGCTGCCCTTCGGCCTGTTCGGGCTGCTCAGCTATGTCGAACCGGTGCTGTTGGTGTTCGTCGCCCTGGCAATCGGATCCCCCTTCGCTCCGATCGACCTGCTGGGCTACGGCCCGATCTGGCTCGCCGTGTTGGTGCTCGCCGGTGAGGCCGCCCTGAAGCTGCGCAAACAGCCGCGCCCGCGCTGAGCGGACGGGTTCAATTCGACGGAGCTCAGTACGAGCGACACGGGCCCACGGCCCTGCTCACCGGCGTGTGCGGGAAGTAGGCCCGTCGGTTGAGCAGCTCGCGTGAGCGAGCGTCCGTCGAAACCAGGGCCTGCAGGGGGTCAGGCGACGACGTGGGCGATTTGGCGGGCGGCGGTGTTGCCGGAGGTGACGACGGATCCGAGGCCGATGCCGTCGTAGGGGGCGCCGGCGAGCACGATCGGGGGGATCGGGGCGGCCAGCGAGTTGCGGATCCGGCGGAGCCGGCCGATGTGGCCGACCTCGGCCTGCGGGACGGTCCAGCGGATCACCTTGGTGTGTTGCGGGGCGGCGTCCAGGCCGGTCAGCTCGGCGAACTCGGCCTGCACCTTGCCGGCCAGCAGCTCGTCGGTGGATCGCGGCACGGTGGTCTGGCCGACCCGGCCGGCCGACAGCCGCACCAGCAGCAGGTCGGGGTGGGCGGCCTGGGGCCACTTGTTGCCCAGAATCGTGGCGGCCTTCATCAACCGGTGCAGGTGCGGGGGCACCATCACCCCGTTCACCGGGCCCTTGTGGAGTTTGCCGAGGGCCAACTCGGCCCGGGCCCGGTCGTAGGCGGTCAGTACGGTGGCGATCTGCGCGGTGCGTCCGGTGCGCAGCGGACGGCCCACCGGGGCGATCCGGCCGAGCAACCGGGCGGCGACCTCGGCCGGGGTGGCCATCACCAGGGCGCGCGCCTCGATCACCTCGTTGTGGGTGTGCACCAGCCAGCCGTTGCGGTCGGGCCGCTGTTCCAGGGCGGTCACGGCCTGCCCGAGCCGCAGGTCGAGCCCGGCGGCCAGCGCGTCGATGAAGGTCTGCAGACCACCGTCGAAGGACACGAAGGCGGGCCCACCACCCACCCCGGCGGGGCGTTTCACCCGCAGCAGCGACTTGCCCTCGGTGGCCGCCGGCACCAACTGGGGTGCGGTGGCGCGCAGGCTGAGCCGG
>JAAYAO010000412.1 GCA_012719335.1 Propionibacterium sp.
GACGATCTCGATCGCCGCGCTCTCCTCGGCGGTGTGGGCGCACCACATGTTCGCCACCGGTGCTGTGCTGCTGCCGTTCTTTTCGCTGATGTCGTTTCTGATCGCGGTGCCGACCGGGGTGAAGTTCTTCAACTGGATCGGGACCATGTGGGGTGGCTCCATCTCCATGGACACCCCGATGCTGTGGAGCATGGGCTTCCTGACGACCTTCCTCTTCGGTGGTCTGACGGGCGTCATCCTGGCCAGCCCGCCGCTGGACTTCCACGTGCACGACTCCTACTTCGTGGTCGCGCACTTCCACTACGTGCTGTTCGGCACCATCGTGTTCGCCATGTTCGCCGGCTTCTACTTCTGGTGGCCGAAGTGGACCGGCCGGATGCTGAACAACACCTGGGGCAAGGTGCATTTCTGGCTGACCATGGTCGGCTTCCACCTGACCTTCCTGGTGCAGCACTGGCTGGGTACCACCGGCATGCCGCGTCGGTACGCCGACTACCTGGTCGAGGACGGGTTCACCCTGTTGAACCAGATCTCCACCGTCGGCGCCTTCATCACCGGTGTGTCGCTGCTGCCGTTCTTCTGGAACATCTGGATCAGCCGCAACTCGCCCAAGGTCACCGTGGACGACCCGTGGGGTTGGGGACGCTCGCTGGAGTGGGCGACCTCCTGCCCGCCGCCGCGGCACAACTTCACCAGCCTGCCGCGGATCCGTTCCGAGTCCCCGGCCTTCGATCTGCACCACCCGGAGATCTCCCGGTTGGAGCAGGTTGACCCGCACATCGACAGCCTGGTTGCCGTGGGTGCGGTCGACCGTGACGAGGAGGATACGAAGCAGTGAAAGCCGAAGCCTGGATCTTCACCTATGTGACGATCTTCTTCCTGATCATGGCCCCGGTCTACGCGGTGGTCACCTACTTCTCCGACACCGGGCTGGAATGGACCGGCACGGTCGCCCTGGCCCTGACCGCGGGGCTGGGCGGCATGATCGCGGTCTACCTGTGGATGAAGTCCGGCAAGATCGACCCCCGCCCCGAGGACGACAAGGACGGCGAGATCTACCAGGGTGCCGGCGAGTACGGGTTCTTCCCGCCGCAGAGCGCCTGGCCGTTCTTCTGCGCCCTGGTCGTCGGCATCATGATCATCGGCCCGGCGCTGGGCTGGTGGCTGACCATCGTCGGTGCCGGAATCGGCATCTGGGCGGTCGCCGGTTGGGTGTACGAGTACTACCGGGGTGACTACGCGCACTGAGCGCAGGCCTCGAACGACGAAGGGGGCGGGCAGCCGATCGGCTGCCCGCCCCCTTCGTCATTGCTGCTTCGGCGTGATCGCTGGTTCGGCGACGTCGGTGGCTCACCAACTGGCGTGCAGCGGACGTCCCTCGTCGTAGCCCGAGGCCGACTGCACCCCGAGCACGGCCCGGTCGTGGAACTCGGCCAGGGTGCGGGCCCCGGCGTAGGTGCACGAACTGCGCACCCCCGAGGAGATGAAGTCGATCAGATCCTCCACCCCGGGCCGTTGCGGATCGAGGTACATCTTGGACGAGCTGATGCCCTCCTCGAACAGCGCCGCCCGGGCCCGGTCGAAACCGGCCGAATCCCGGGTGCGGTGCCGCACCGCGCGGGCCGAGGCCATCCCGAAGGATTCCTTGTACATCCGGCCGTCGGCGTCGTACAGCACCTCACCGGTCGACTCGTGGGTGCCGGCGAACCAGGACCCGATCATCACCGCACCGGCTCCGGCGGCCAGCGCCAGGGCCACGTCGCGGGGGTAGCGTACTCCCCCGTCGGCCCAGATCGCCTTGCCCTCCTCGTGGGCCGCGGCGGCACATTCCAGCACCGCGCTGAACTGCGGCCGACCGACCCCGGTCTGCATCCGGGTGGTGCACATCGCGCCCGGGCCGACACCGACCTTGATCACGTCGGCCCCGTTCGCGATCAGCTCGTGCACGCCCTCGGCGGTGACCACGTTGCCGGCCACGATCGGCACCCGGCGGCCGGTTTCGCCGGCCACCCGGTCGCGCACCTCGCGCACCGCCGCCAGAGC
>JAAYAO010000413.1 GCA_012719335.1 Propionibacterium sp.
CCTGGTACTCGGAGTGGATCGACCACTTGTTGTGCACCGTCAGGTAGCGCAGCGTGATCGCCTTCTCGCCGGTCGGGCCGATCTCGGGTTCACCGTAGGCCTGGGTCATGTCCAGCGGTGGTCGGAAGATCGGCAACTGCTCGCCGGCGTCGATCATCCAGTCGTGGTCGAGGAAGAAGTGCATCCGACCCGACAGGGTGTGCCAGGGCTTGAGCCGTTCGGTGTTGATGGTGAACGCGGCGTACCGCCGTCCGCCGGTTTCCGAACCGGACCATTCCGGTGAGGTGATCACCGGCTGGGGGGCCTGCTGGGTCTGCACGAAGGTGATGATCTTCTCCTCCGAGCCCGCCGACAGGTCGGCGAGTTGCCGGCCGGTCTTGCGTTCCAGATCCCGGAAGCCCTGGGTGGCGAGTTCACCGTTGGTGGTGCCGGAGAAGGTCAGGATCGCCTCGGCCAGTCGTTCGTCGGTGTTGATCGCCGGACGTCCCGCGGCCGGGCCGGACGGGTACACCCCGTGCAGCTTCGCCAACCGGTCGACCTGATGTTTCACGTCGTAGGTGATGTTCTTCACCGTGAAGCCCAGCTTGTCGGCCAGCGGGCCGACGGTCAGCAACTTGTCGGCGATCGCGGTGTAGTCGCGCTCCACCACCTGCAGCACCGGCAGGTTCTTGCCCGGGACGGCCGGGACGTCGGTGCCGCGCCAGTCGGGCACGTGCCCGCCGGGTTGGGCGATTTCACCGGGGGTGTCGTGCTGCATCGGCACCGCCACCAGATCGTGGCGGGTGTCGAGGCGGCCCTTGGCCAGCTCCGAGAGCTTCAACGCCAGCTCGGTGAACACGTCGAAGTCGGACTTGGTTTCCCAGGGCGGGTCGATCGCCGGGGTGAAGGCGTGCACGTAGGGGTGCATGTCGGTGGAGCTGAGGTCGTACTTCTCGTACCAGGTGGCGGCCGGGAAGACGATGTCGGACAGCAACGTCGAGCTGGTCATCCGGAAGTCGGCGGTGATCAGCAGGTCGAGCTTGCCCTCCGGCGCGTCCTCGTGCCAGCGGACGACCTCGGGTCGCAGGTCGGCACCGTGCTCGTTGGGCATCACATTGTGGTGGGTGCCCAACAGGTGCTTCAGGAAGTACTCGTTGCCCTTGGCCGAGGAGCCGAACAGGTTCGAGCGCCACAGGATCATGGTGCGCGGCCAGTTCTCCGGGGCGTCGATGTCCTCCAGCGAACTCTTCAGCTCACCCGACTTCAGTTTCGCCGCGACATAGGCGGCCGGGGTTTCGGCCTCCCCGGCCTCGACCGCGGCGATCGCCTCGTCGGCCAGGTCCATCGGGTTGCGGTCGAACTGCGGGTAGAACGGCATCCAACCCAGGCGCTGGGAGAGGGCGACCGCGTCGGCGGTGTGCAGCCCGTCCAGGGCCCCGGTGGACAGCGGGGAGGTGATCCGGTCACCGGAGAACCCGTCGGTGCGCCACTGGTCGGTGTGCATGTACCAGTAGGCGGTGCCGATCATGGTGCGCGGCGGACGCGTCCAGTCGGTGGCGTTGGCCATGTTGAACCAGCCGGTCATCGGCCGGCATTTCTCCTGGCCGACGTAGTGTGCCCAGCCGCCGCCGTTGCGTCCGATACACCCGGTCAGCATCAGCAACGCCATGATCGCCCGGTAGGTGGCGTCGGCGTGGAACCAGTGGCAGATGCCGGCACCGATGATGATCATCGTGCGGCCCTTCGATTCCTCGGAGTTCGCGGCGAACTCACGGGCCACCCGGATGCACGCCTCGGCGGGCACCGAGGTGATCTCGGCCTGCCAGGCCGGGGTGTAGGGCACGTTGACGTCGTCGTAGCTGTCGGCCCAGACCCCGGGCAGGCCGTCGCGGCCCACGCCGTACTGGGCGAGCATCAGGTCGAAGACGGTGGTGACGAGTTGGCCGTCGACCATCCGGGCGGGCACGCCGCGGCGGATGATCGAGCCGACGCCCTTCGGATCCTCGAAGCAGGGCAGCGCGACCTCGACGTTGGTGGTGCCCTCGCCGTCCAGCAGGGTCAGCGCGGGCTTGATGTCACCCAGATCGAGGTTCCACTCCCCCAGCCCCTCCTCGTTGTAGCGGTGCCCCATCGTGCCGTTCGGGATCGCCGGGGCGCCGGTGGCGTCGTCCCACATCACCGTCTTGAAGGCGGCGTCGGTGCTGTCGGCGTGGGCGGGCAGGTCGGCG
>JAAYAO010000049.1 GCA_012719335.1 Propionibacterium sp.
AACACCGACTCGGGGCGCTTGTGCAGGAACCCGACGTAGGAGGCGGCGAAGAAGTCGTCGATCTTGCTGCGCAGTTCGTCGACGTCGTGGGTGGGCATTGCCTGTTCGATGATCTCGTCGGCGGTGTCGGTCGGCTTCTCCACCAGAAACGAGTAGTGGTGGAAGGTGACCCGGTCGTCGTGGGCCTGCAACGGCCCCGGCCCCTCGGAGCTCACCTCGTAGGTGGAGCGCAGGTCGACCACATCGGTCAACCCCAGGTCGAGCAGTCGTTCGATGTCGGAGGGTGAGAGGTCCTGCAGGTTGTCCGAGCGCAGCAACCGCCCCGACCGAATGCTCCCACCGTCGACGGTCGGGATACCCCCGACATCGCGCAGGTTGACCAACCCGTCCAGTTCAATCCAGTTCACAGCCACGTCGCTCACCTTACGCAGCCCGGTGTGTCCCGGGCGGACGGCAGGTGAACGGCACGCAAACGCCTACGCTGGACGTCGATGAGATCCACCGCGAGCGTGCTGCACCTCGACCTGGACGCGTTCTTCGCCTCCGTCGAGCAGCGGGACAAGCCCTCCCTGCGCGGCAAACCGGTGATCGTGGGCGGGCTGGGCCAGCGCGGGGTGGTGTCCACCGCCTCCTACGAGGCCCGAGTTTTCGGGGTGCATTCGGCGATGCCGATGGGTGAGGCCCGCCGCCGCTGCCCGCACGCGGCCTTTCTCGGGGTGCGCTTCGGCGCCTACCGGGTGGCGTCCCGATTGGTGATGGCCGAGTTGCTGGCCCTCTCGCCGCTGGTGGAGCCGTTGTCGATCGACGAGGCCTTCTGCGATCTGGCCGCCGGGCCGGCCCGGCAGTTGGACGACGATTCCGTGGTGACCCTGGCCCGGGAGCTGAAGGGGCGGGTGTCGGAGGTGACCGGCGGGGTGCGCTGCTCGATCGGCCTGGGCTCGTCCAAGTTCATCGCGAAGCTGGCGACCGAACTGGGCAAACCGGACGGGCTGCGGCTGATCGCCCCCGGCACCGAGGTGGACACCATCGCCCCGCTGCCGGTGAAAGTGATTCCCGGGGTGGGCCCGGTGACCGCCGAACGGCTGCGCCGGCTGGGGGTGGACACCGTCGCCGACCTGAGCCGGGTGTCCCAGCACGAGTTGGAACGCGAGTTGGGTCAGGCCGCGGCGACCTCGCTGCGGGCACTGGCCGAGGCTCGCGACGATCGTCCGGTCGACCCGGAGCGGGAGGCCAAGTCGATCTCGGTGGAGGACACCTTCGAAACCGACATCGTCGATCGCGGGGAACTGGTCGGCTACGTCCGGCGATGTGCCCGGCTGGTCACCGACCGGTTGCAGAAGGCGGGGCTCTTCGCCCGCACCATCACGGAGAAACTGCGGTTGGGGGATTTCACCACCAGCACCCGTTCGCGCACCCTGGACGGGGCGACCGACCGGCTGGATGTGATCACCTCGGTGGCCGAGACGATCTTCGCCGCCCTCGATGTGTCCTACGGGGTGCGGCTGCTCGGGGTGGGGGTGTCGGGTCTGACCGAGGTCGCCCAGGAGCAACTGTTCGACCTCGAACCCACCGCGGCCGCGGCCCCGGACGCGGTGTCGGTGACCCCGGCCGCCGAGCGGCGACCACCGTCCTGGATCCCGGGCGCCGACGTGACCCACGACGAGCACGGGCCCGGGTGGGTGTGGGGTTCGGGGCTGGGACGGGTCACCGTCCGCTTCGAAACCGCCGACACCGGCCCCGGCCCGGTGCGCACGTTCGCGCTGGGTGACCCGGCGCTGCGGCTGACCCCGGTGCTGCCGCCCGAGACCCCGAGCTGAGGGGCACACCCGGGCAACCACGCTCAAAGAGAAAAAGCTCCATCGTTATAGCGTCGACCCGACGCTCAAAGTAGCGTTACACCCAACACCGGACGCTGTAAGCAAACAGGCCGGATACTTGTACCGCCACCAACCCCGGGGCACGTGGGCTGGTCCTGGAGGCGGAGAAGCGCGGCTGGATCGAAAGGCTGGGAGCTGTTGGCCGAGGGGGCAAGATCGTCTGGTTCTCGCCGGAGATTCTCGAAGTGATCGACGCCCCCTTCGAATACTGACCCCACCGCGTCCGTTCAATACCCGCCCGAGACACGCACCCGGGCAGGCCACAGCTCCCCCGATCGGCGGGATCTCTCACTCGCGCGGTGGCCGGACGTGGATCTGTTTGCGCACCCGGGCGACCGGGGTGCCGTCGGCGGTGACGATGTCGTTGGCGAACCAGTGCAGGGCCTTGCCGGTGGCCTCGATCTGGCGGTGGATCTCGGCCAGGTCCTCTTCGGTTAGCTCGAAGGTGGTTCCGACGGTGGCGCGGCCGGGGCTGATGTAGTCGATCTCGCCGGCCTTGTCCCACACGGTCCAGCCGCGGGGCAGGTTGTGGCGCACCATCATCATCCAGAACGGGTCGGTCATCGAGTAGAGCGAGCCGCCGTACAGGGTGCCGACGTAGTTCGCGGTGACCCGGCGGCGCAGCAACTGCACCCGCACCCGGCGCCAATCGGGGGAGATCTCCCGCACCCGAATCGAGGACGCCAGGAACGGCGGCCATCCGTTCATCGCCCAGCGGGTGAGCGTGGTGGAGCCGAGGATCTGCTGCAGGTCGGCGTAGGTGCGGGGCAATCGGGCCATGCTCCAGAACGGTACCGGCTCACCCCGCAGGGCACCCGCAACGCAAAAAAACTGCTCCTGCACAGGGCATTCCCCGTGCAGGAGCAGTGTGTGGTTTCCGGGACGGGCCGGTCAGTTGACCGGGATCACCGCGCCGTCGGCCCAGGTCTCGGCGATGAAGTCCTTGACCTCCTGGGAGTGCAACAGCTCGTCCAGCTTCAGCAGCTCGGGCTTGTCCTTGTCGGCGGCGCGCACCGCGACGATGTTGGCGTAGGGGTTGTCCTCACCGGCCTCCAGCGCAATCGCGTCCTCGGACGGGGTCAGGTCGGCCTGCAGGGCGAAGTTGCCGTTGATCACCGCGACATCGACGTCGGCCAGCGACCGCGGCAACTGGGCGGCGTCGGCCTCGACGAACTTCAGGTTCTTCGGGTTGTCGGCAACGTCCAGCACGGTGGCGGTGGTCGGGTCGGCGTCCTCGGGCATGGTGATCAGGCCCTCGGCCTGCAGCAGGAACAGCGCCCGGCCCTGGTTGGACGGGTCGTTCGGGATGCCGATACTGGCGCCGTCGGCGATCTCGTCCACCGAACCGACCTTCTCGGAGAAGAGGCCGATCGGCTCGATGTGCACACCGTCGTAGTGGGCCAGGTCGTAGCCGAGCTCGGCCACCTGGGTCTCGTAGAACGGCAGGTGCTGGAAGTAGTTGGCGTCGATCTCGCCGTCGTTGAGGGCCGCGTTGGGGATGTTGTAGTCGTCCATCACGGTGATTTCGAGGTCGATCCCGGCATCGGCGGCGAGGTTCTGGTCGACGAACTCGAGGATCTGGGCGTGCGGCACCGCGGTGGCGCCGACCTTGATCACGGTGGCCCCGTCACCGTTGGTTTCGGTGCCTTCCTCGGCGCCGTTGTCGGTGCCACAGGCGGCCAGGCCCAGCATCAGTGCTGCGGACAGGCCGAGTGCGGCGAGGCGACGAGAGGTCTTCATGGGTTCTCCTTCTTGTGGATGGATCCGGGCGCCGTTGTCAGGCGCGTTTGCGGTGGTCGACGGCCCGGGCGAGCCGGTCGCCGACCATTTGGACGACTTGGACGATCACGATCAGCAGCACGACGGTCACGATCATCACGTCGGGCATGAACCGGTTGTAGCCGTAGCGGATGGCCATGTCACCCAGCCCGCCGCCACCGACCGCACCGGCCATCGCGGTATACGAGATCACCGTGACCGCGGCGGCGGTGATCGAGCCGATGATGCCGGGTTTGGCCTCGGCCAACAGCACCTGCCACATGATCTGCAGCCGGGAGGCCCCCATCATCTGGGCGGCTTCGACCTTGCCGGCCTCGACCTCGCGCAGGTTGATCTCCACCAGCCGGGCGAAGTACGGAATCGCCCCGACCGACAGCGGCACCACCGCGGCGCCGGCGCCCAGGGCGGTGCCCATCACCGCGCGGGTGAACGGAATCAGCGCGATCATCAGGATGATGAACGGCATCGACCGGCCGATGTTGACGATCGTGCCGACCACCGAGTTGACCGCGGAGTTCGGGATCAGGCCCTGCTTGCTGGTGGCGTACAGCAGCATGCCGAGCGGCAGGCCGAGCAGCACGGTGAGCAGCATCGTCATGCCCGACATGAACAGCGTGTCGGTGATCGCCTTCAACAACCCGTCGGGGTTGGTGAGGACGGGGTTGTTCAGCCAGGAACGGTCCCCCATCAGCGCACCTCCTCCACGCCGTAGCCGTTGCCCCGCATCGCCTGCACCGCGGCCCGGTACCGGCCCTCGTCCAGGGGCCCGGACGGGATCGCGTGCAGGGCGATCTGGAATCGCGAGATCCGCACCCCGCCGATCGATTCGACCGTGCCGGAGGTGACCTCGGGGCGGACGCCGATCTGCTCGAGTTCACCGAAGAAGCCGGACGTGATCGCTTCCTTGCCGCGGCGCACCACATTGACCAGGCGGCCTTCCACGCCGGGTACCGCGGTCGGCAGCGGGACGAGTTCGTGGGCCAGTTGGCTGTCGGGTTCGGCCACCACCTCGGTGAGCGGGCCGGTCTGGGCGATCCGTCCGTCGGCGAGCAGGGTGACCGCGTCACAGACCTCGCGCACCACCGACATCTCGTGGGTGATGATCACCACGGTGATGCCGAGTTGGTCGCGCAGGTCGCGGATCAGGTCGAGGATCTGGCGGGTGGTGCGCGAATCCAGGGCACTGGTCGGTTCGTCGCACAGCAACACCTCGGGGTGGGTGGCCAGGGCCCGGGCGATGCCGACGCGTTGTTTCTGCCCGCCGGAGAGTTGGGCGGGGTAGTTACGGTCCCGGCCGGTGAGCCCGACCAGGTCGAGCAACTCGGCAACCCGCATCTGGCGGGCCGGCTTGGACACCCCGGCGATCTCCAGCGGGTGGGAGATGTTGCCGGCGGTGGTGCGCGAGTCGAGCAGGTTGACGTGCTGGAAGACCATCCCCAGTTTGCGGCGGGCCTTGCGCAGGGCCTTCTCGCGCAGGCTGCTCAGGTCGGTGCCGTCGACGATGATCGACCCCGAGGTGGGCTTCTCCAGGGCGGTCAGGCAGCGGATCAGGGTTGATTTGCCGGCCCCGGATCGTCCGACGATGCCGTGGATCTCCCCGCGCGG
>JAAYAO010000050.1 GCA_012719335.1 Propionibacterium sp.
AGCCGGGGCTGTCGCGTCGGTTGAGCAGGGCACGTGGTTGCCCGGGTCGAAACCAGCGACACCCACGCGCGCGGGTCAGCCCGGGTCGGGCTGGGCCCCCCGAACCAGACGCCCCGGCAGGGCGCCGGTCGGCTCACCGTCGCGGTAGGTTTCCTGGCCCGCCACGATGGTGTGTCGGTAGCCGTCGGCACGCTGCAGCAGGCGCCGTCCGCCGGCCGGCAGGTCGTGGTGCACCTCGGGCCGGTACAGGTGCAGCCGATCCATGTCGATCACGTTGAGATCGGCCCGGTAGCCGGGCTTGAGCAGCCCCCGGTCGTACAACCCGACGGCCTCGGCGGTGCGCCGGGCCTGGTTGCGCACCACGTCCTGCAGCGGCAGGCGGCCGCGTTCGCGGTCGCGCACCCAGTGCTGCAACAAGGTGGTGGGGAAGGACCCGTCGCAGATCGTGCCGACGTGGGCGCCACCGTCGGAAAGCCCGGGCAGGATCGCGGGGTGCTCCAGCAACTCCTTCAGCCCGTCCAGCGAGCCGTGCACGTAGTTGGCGAAGGTCAGGTACAGCATCCCGTGGCCCTCGTCCTGCAACAGGATGTCGTAGGCGAGTTCCTCGGGGCTGATGCCCATCGCCGCGGCCCGGGAGATGATGTTCTCGCTCGGGTCGGGTTCGTAGTTCGGCGGGTCGGCCAGTTCGAACATCTCGTTGAACATGTTCAGGAACTTCGCCCCGATCACCGGCACATCGGTGACCACACCCTCGGCCAGGATCGCCTCACGCACCTCCCGGGTGCGCATCGCCGCGACCCGTTCGGGCAGCGGTAGATCGGCGATCTTGATGTAGCTCGGGGTGTGCCGGAACGGGTTCAGGGTCAGTTCATGGCCCAGGATCAGCCCGATCCCCCGCGCCGACACCTGCCCGTGCACGTCGTGCCCCTCGGCCCGGAGTCGATCGAAGCCGGCCATGATCTCGTGGTGCCGGTCGGGACGGGCCACCGAGTGCACCACCGACACCGACAGCGGACGCCGAGAGGCGCCGGTCATCGCCGCGATGAGGTCCATGTCCACATCGACGTCGTCGAAATCGGTGACCAACTGCAGCACCCCGGTGCCGGTGGCACCGACCGCCTCGGCGATCGCGACCAGTTCGTCGCGGCCGGCCCCGTAGGACGAGATGAGTTCCCCGTCGATGGACTTGTGGTTCAGCGTGCGCGAGGTGCTGAAGCCGAGCGCGCCGGCCCGGATCGCCTCGGCGGTGATCTCGGCCATCTCGGCGATCTCGTCCGCGGTGGCCTGTTCGTGGGCCGCCGCCCGTTCACCCATCGCCCGCACCCGCACCGCGGCGTGCGGCACCTGGGCGGCGAAGTCGAGATCGCGGGCCTGCCCGTCGAGGGAGTCGAGGTACTCGCCGAAGGTTTCCCAGTTCCACGGCAGACCCTCGGTCAGCGCCACCCCGGGGATGTCCTCCACACCTTCCATCAGTTCGATCAACCGTTCCCGGTCGTGCGGCAGGGCGGGGGCGAATCCGACCCCGCAGTTGCCCATCACCACGGTGGTCACGCCGTGCCAGGACGACGGTTGCAGTCGCTCGTCCCAAGTCACCTGACCGTCGTAGTGGGTGTGGATGTCGACGAACCCGGGGGCCACCACGGCCCCGTCGGCGTCGATCTCCCGCTCGGCGGTGCCGGTGACGATGCCCACCTCGGCGATCAGCCCGTCCCGGATCGCGACATCGGCGGTGAACGGTTCCCCACCGGTACCATCCACCACGGTGCCGCCGCGAATGATCAGGTCGTAGTCACTCATGGTGCCTCCTTCATCGGCCGGTAACGCAACATCGTGATGTCGCCCTCCGGGCAGAAAACTGGTTCGACCCGCATGCCGATGCGCACCTCGGCGGGGTCGACGTCGATCAATTCGGTGCTCACCCGCGGACCCTCGTCCCATTCCACGACCGCCGGCAGGTGGTGTACCGCATCGGCCCAGGGTGGGGCGACCGGCCGCTCGGCGGCGGTGTAGGTGTACAGGGTTCCCGCGCCGCTGATCTCGCGCCATTCCAGATCGTCGGCCAGCGTGCCCGGGGCCAGGGTGCGCGGGTAGAACACCCACTGGTCGGCCGACGGGGAGTACTGGATCCGGACGACTCCCTCGGCCAGCCCGTCCCAGTAGGGCCGGGAGACCGGGGTCGGTTCGGGTAGTGGCTTGGGCGGTGTCGCGGACATCTCATTCCCCCCTCAGGATCAGGGCGACCTGTTCGCTCATGATGCCCCCGTTGCCGGTGACGAAACCAATATCGCAGCGCGGCACCTGGGCGTTCTCGGCCCGGCCCATGATCTGGCGGGCGGCGTCCACGACATGGTGCATGCCACCGGCCATCCCGGCCTGACCGAAGGACAGTTGCCCCCCGGCGGTGTTCAACGGGAAGTCACCGGCGTGGGTCAGGTCGTGTTCGAGCACCCACCGCATCCCCTCCCCCTTGGGGGCGAAGCCGGCGTCCTCGAGGGTCATCAGCACGGTGATGGTGTAGCAGTCGTAGATCGACGCGATGTCGATGTCGGCCCGGCTCACCCCGGCCATCTCGAAGGCCCTGTCCGCGGCCCGCTTGATCGGGGTCTGCAGCAGGTTGTCGGCGTAGGTCGGGGTCTTGAAGGCGATGTGTTCGCCCAGCCCGGTGATCCACACCGGGCGGTTGCGGGCCCGGCGGGTGAGGTCCACCCCACCGATCAGCACCGCGGCCCCGCCCTGCACCCGCATCACCACGTCGAGCATCCGGATCGGGTCGGCGATCATCGGGGAGGCGAGCACATCGTCCACCGTGATCGGTCTGCCGTGGAAGATCGCGCCGGGGTGGGCGCAGGCGTTGGTGCGCTGGTCGACCGCGATCTTCGCCGTCGCCCGCGGGTCGTAGCCGTACTCGTGGGCGTAGCGTTGCGCGATCTGCGCATAGGGCCCGTTCTGGCCGACGTTGCCGTAGGGGATTTCGAACTCGGCCTGGGGGGAGCCGTACTTGTCGCTGGACGCTCCCACCCACGGTGGGGAGGCCGGGGTGCGCGGTTGTCGCGGGGTGGGCATGATCTGCGAGCCCGGCACCACCACCAACACCGCATCACACAACCCGAGTTCGACCGCGGCGGCGGCCCGCCAGACCATCCCGGCCGCGGTGGCCCCACCCAGGTCGACCCGTTCGCCGTAGTCGAGCGCGATGCCCAGGTATTCGGCGAGGGTGGCCGGGGCGAACATGTCCGATTCGGCGATGCCGTGGGTGACCAGACCGTTGACCGCCGAGGCCGGCACCCCGGCGTCGTCGAGCACCATCTTCGACAGCATCGCCCACTGGTCGAGGGTGAACAGTGCCGGTCGGGTTTGTTTGCGCTCGGCCGGCAGTTCCGCGATACCCAGGATCGCGGCGCGACCGCGCAGGCCGCTCATCCCGCACTCCGTTTCGGCAGTCGGACGGCCGCGGTGCCCGGCATCAGCACGGTGTCGCCGCGGCGGCCGACCAGGTCCAGGTCGATCCGTCCGGACAGTTCGTTGGTGGCGGTGACGGTGCCGGTGAAGGTCAGTTCCTCCCCCGGGTGTGCCACCGCCCGGTTCTGGGTGCTGAACGACACCAACCGCCCGCGGGGGCCGATCCAGTCGGTGACCGCCCGGCTGAGCAGGCCGGCCTGCAACGGCCCCTGCACCAGCACGTCGGTGTACCCCTCGTCCCGGGCCCAGGTCTTGTCGTAGTGGATCCGGTGCGCGTTGTAGGTGGCGGCGCTGAACAGAAAGAGTTGGGTTTCGTCACAGGTCACCACCAGCGGGGTGATCTCGTCCCCGATCGTGACGTCCTCGAAGAACAACTGACTCATCGGCACTCCTCAGGGCCTGGCGATCATGGACGTGTCGGCGAACGCCAACATGGCCCCGTGCTGGTTGACATAGGTGGCCCGCCAGGTGACCAGCACGAAGGGGCCGGACCGGCCCTGCTTCTGCACGATCGACCGAACGGTGCGCTCGCTGGTGATCTCGTCGCCGTGGTAGGCGTGATCGTGGAACTCCCAGGATTCGCCGCCGGCCATCCGTTTGGGGGCATCGGGAAACTGCAGGTTGCCCGATGCGGCCCCCGACGACCCGTCCGCGCGGAGATCCTCCAGCCGGGTGACGCCCAGGATCGCGTACTGCAGGTACAGCGCCGGGGCGCAGTCCTCACGGAAACCTGCCGCGCGGGCGGCCACGGCGTCGAAGAAGATCGGGTTCGTTTCCCCCACCGACACCGCCCAGCGTTGCCAGTCGCGGCGGCGCACCTCACCGGTGGCCCGCGACACCACGGTGCCGATCGTGGCCAGGGCCTCTTCCGGAATCAACGAACCCATCGCTACCTTCCCGTCGCTGCGACCAATGTCGTCGACAGTAGCGAGCAAGCGCTATCTTCCCCAGCGCCCCATCCGCTGATCGGTAGCGGTCCGCCCGTCAGGGCATCTCGGCGAGCAGCGCGTCCTTCTCCTCCCGCGACAGCCAGGAGGCCTCGATCGAGTTCGCCGCGAGCCGGCGCAGGTCGTCGGCGGTCAGGTCGGCCTTCTCGGCCAGCCGCAGGTAGTTCTCGGCCACGTAGGCACCGAAGTAGGCCGGGTCGTCGGAGTTCACCGTGACCCGTACCCCCTCGCGCAGCAGGTCGACGATCTCGCGGGCCTTCATGTCGTCGGTGACGAAGGAGTTCGACACCGGGCAGCAGGTGAATGCCATCCCGCGTTCCTTGGCCAGCGCGACCAGTTCGGGGTTCTCCACGATGTTGGTGCCGTGGTCGATCCGGTCGACCTCGATGTCGTGCAGCACCTGCCCGATGTGGTCGATGCTGCCCTCCTGGTCGATGTCGCAGTGCATGGTGAGCAGGAAGCCGGCCTCGCGGGCGGCGGCGAACACCTCGGCGAACTTGCGGGGCGGGTTGCCGCGCTCGTCGGAGTCCAGCCCGACACCCAGGATCTTGTCGGTGTGGGCGAGGGACAGCTGCAGGGTTTCGGCCGCGCTCTCGGCCGACATATCGCGCAGGAAGCACATGATCAGCGCCGCCGACATCGGCCGGCCGTCCACACCTTCGGTGTTGGCCTGCTCGACCGCCCGGTGGTAGCCCTCGATCACGGTGTCGAAGGACACCCCGCGGGAGGTGTGGGCCTGCGGGTCGAAGAACATCTCGGCCCGGCGCACCCCGTCGGCGGCGGCCCGTTGCAGGTAGGCCCAGGCCAGTTCGTAGAAGTCGTCGGCGGTCTGCAGCACGTTCATCGCCGGGTAGTACACGGCCAGGAAGCTGGCCAGCGAGTCGAACTGGTAGGTCGCCTCGACCTCCTCGACCGTCGACTGACCGATGTCGATGCCATTGCGTTCGGCCAAGCGCAGTTTCAGATCCGGTTCGAGGGTGCCCTCCAGGTGGAGGTGCAACTCGGCCTTCGGCAGCGAGCGGATGAAGTCGAGGTCAATAGGGGCAACAGCGGTGTCGGTCATGCCCCCATTGTGTCGAACCGGTCGTGACCGGGCTGCGGGGGTGGGCGACGGCCGCACCCGGCAACCTACCGGCCCTCTGCCGGCCGCCCCCTGCTGCAAACCGCCTCGTTTCGGCTCGTTATTGGCTATGGCCGGCCAACGGCCCGTTTCGAGGCGGGTTGCAGCAGCACCCTCGGGTCACGGAGTCCGTGGTGTGGCGCCGAGGCCCCTCGCTAGGGTGATCACGAGCCCCGACCAGAAGGATTCGACCAGGTGAACAGCACCGCAGCCCGAACCGAGCGCGTGGACTACATCCACAACATCCAGCCCCGCCTACCGGGCTGGTCGGTGTCGTTGGTCCCGGCCCTGCTGGTGTCACTGTCGGCGTTCTTCCTGTTCGCCCTGGAATGGCGCCCGGTGGGCTATCTGGTGATGGCCGCCGGCATCGCGCTGTGCACCTGGCTGGACCGGGTGCCGCTGCGCGACCTGTTGCTGATCTGCGTCGGGCTGATCATCGTGTCGACGATCTCGGTGCGCGCCGATGTGAGCTGGTTGAACGTGGTGCTGATGGGCACAGTGCTGAGCATGGCGGTGGCCGTGCCGTACCTGCTGTCCCGGTTCGGGTACGGCGACCATGCGGTGCGATTCCAGTGGTTGTCCGGCGAGCGCTGGACGAAACCGA
Organism: Propionibacterium sp.; assembly: GCA_012719335.1. Classification (GTDB taxonomy): domain Bacteria; phylum Actinomycetota; class Actinomycetes; order Propionibacteriales; family Propionibacteriaceae; genus JAAYAO01. The sequence continues at coordinate 6,131 of JAAYAO010000050.1, forward strand.
TGATCGCCTACCTGGTCGCGGTGCCGGTGATCGGCTGGCTGATCCTGCCGACCTACTTCGTGCGCTCGGGCACCTACCTGAACTGGCCCGAACTGGCCGACTGGACGGAGGTGGCCCGGTTCTTCGTCGGGGTGAACTACGTCGGCAGTTGGGACGAGTTCTTCTTCATCTGCACGATCTTCGTGCTGCTCAGCCGGCACTTCTCGTTCAAGTTCGCCAACGTACTGCAGGCGATCATCTTCGTGTCGTTCCTGTGGGAGCTCGGCTACCAGTCCTGGGGCCCGTTGTTGACCACCCCGTTCGCCCTGCTGCAGGCCTACCTGTTCAAGAAGACCCGCTCCCTGCTGTTCGTGCTCGCGGTGCACCTGTTGTTCGACGTGGTGGTCTTCCTGTCGATCGTCGGCGCCCGGTACCCCGACCAGTTGCCGATCCTCCTGTACCTCTGGTGAGCGGCCGATCACCGATCAAGGCAATCCGCCTTGCCTTGATAAGGCAATGCGCCTAGCCTTACAGTGTGCGTCGACGGGATCTCATGAAGGAACTCGCGAGGCACGCCCACGCCTTGGGGCTACCTCTCGACGTCACCGAGGGTGCGAACCACACCAAGGTACGCATCGGCGATCTACGGACGACCGTCCCGCGCCACAGGGAGATCAACGAGGTCACTGCTCGGGCGATCTTGAAGCAGATGGGGGTGCAGTCATGAAGATCACCGCGAAGGTGCAACGATCGGGCGACTGGTGGGCGATTCGGGTTCCCGAAGTGGACGGAGCCTTCAGTCAGGCGAAGCGACTGGATCAAGTTGCCGAGTTGGCCGCCGACGCCGTCGCAGTCCTCGAGGATGTTGCACCAACCGACATCGAGGTCACCATCGAAGCCGACCTGCCCCAGAACGCCGGCGTAGTGGTCGAGGACGCACGCACCAGCAACCGGCGCGCCGCGGCCGCTCAGTCCGAGGCATCCATTGCGATGCACCGAGCCGCTCAACACCTGCGCACGGTCACGAACCTCTCCGTCCGTGACGTGGCCCAATTGCTCGGCATCAGCCATCAGCGCGTGTCCCAGATTCTCAGCACGCCGCCGCGCGATGTGTCATTCCCCCCACCCGGCTCCGACATTCGGGTCACGATCGCCACCGCGAAGGCCTGACGCCCCAGGCCCCAGAGGTGGTGGCCAGTGCTCAGGCCAACTGCCGGTCGGTGACCAGGCCCCGCTCGGCCAGGTCGGCCAGTTCCTCCGGGGAATACCCGAGCAGGGTGCGGTATACGTAGTCGTTGTCCTCCCCGAAACCGCAGGTCACCCGGCCCGAGGCCAAGTCGAAGCCGTCCACCCGCCATTGGTGGCCCGGGTAGCGGTGGGTGCCGACATGGCGATGGTGCTTCTGGACGAAGAACCCGCGTTCGGCCAGGTGTTCGTCGGCCAGCAGCCGGGTTTCGCTCATCACCTCGCCGGCGGCCACGCCGATGCGTTGCAGGTCGTCGACCAGGTCGGTCACCGGACGGCTGCGGCTCCACCCGGTGAGTCGTTCGACCAACCGGTCATGGTTTCGTCGGCGCAGCCCGGCGGTCGACCCCAGCTCCCGCAGTTCCTCGTCGCCGACCAACTCGGCCAGCCGCTCGAAACGCTCATCGTCGGTGATGGTGAGGGCGAGCCAGACATCGTCCTCGGCGGTGGGCAGTACGTCCTGGAAGCTGTGCGGATCCCGATTACCCAGGATCGGTGGGTCGCGGTGGTTGAGTTGGCTGTCCAGGAAGAACTCGCCCAGTTCGGCCATCACATTCTCGGCCTGGGCGAACTCGATCACCTGCCCCTGCCCGGTGCGGGCCCGGTGCCGCAGCGCGGCGAGCACCGCGAAGGCCACCCCGGCCGGCGCGGCCTCGTCCATGTGGTAGTTCTCGCCGGCCGAGCCGGCGTCGTCGCCGGCGTATCCGTCCATCGCCGCGATCCCGACCAGGGAGTTGAAGTTCGGGCCGTACCCCAGGAAGGTGCTCATCGGCCCCGAGGCGCCCATCGGTGGCATCCGGGCGATGATCAGGGCGGGGTTGGCCCGCAGCAGTTCGTCGTTGCCGATGCCGAGTTTCTCCAGCACTCCGTTGGAGTTGTTCTCCACCAGCACGTCACTGACCGCGACCAGCTTCAGGAAGGCCTCCCGCCCCTCGGGGGTTTCCAGATTCATGCAGGCCGACAGCTTGTTGCGGGCATGCCAGTTGAACAGGGCGGTGCGGTCGTAGGGACGCTCCCCGGGATCCTTGTCGGGGTAGGTGCCGCCGTGATAACCGGTGGCGGCGATCGACTCCTTGGACGTGGCGGCCGACACCTGCCGGCTCATCCGGTTGTTGCCCTCCGGCCGGATCACCTCCGCCCCCAGGTCACCCAGCAGGGTCGTACCCCCGGGGCCGGACCAGACCACGGTCAGATCGACCACCCGGACGCCGGTGAGCGGGCCGGGGGTGGACGCTGAGGCGTCGTCGTCCGCCGGGGGTTTCGACTGCGATGCATCCGGCATCGCGCTCAGCCACCGTACGGGCCGCGTCGGTTGAGCAGAGCCCGAAGGGCTCGTGTCGAAACCAGCGGGATCATCACTCCAGCCCTCGGCCCGAATTTCTTCCCCGTGCTCGTCCAACAGCGGGGCCGGACGGCGCAGGGTGAACCCCCCGCCGGCCATCTGCCACGGGGTGGCGGCGTACTCGAGCACCCCGACCTCGGGGTGTTCCAGTGCGGTGAAGGCGCCCCGGTCGCGGAAGTGCGGGTGGGCCAGCACCTCGGACACCGTCAGGTAGGCGGTGACCGGAATCCGGGCACCCTCGCACTGTTCCATCACCTCGACCTTGCGGCGGGCCCCGATCCATTCGGTGACCTTGGCCATGAAGTCATCCCGGTCCTGCCCGGCGACGGTGCGCATGTTCAGGTACCGCTCCCGGAAGGCCAGATCCTCGGGCGTACCCTCGGCCGTCATCACCTCGACGAACCGGTTCCAGAAGGCCTGGTTGGTGACGTACACCATCACGAACCCATCGGTGGTGCGGAACGGGCCGGTGAAGGTGGCCCCGTGCCGGTGCGGGCTGCGCACCCCGCGCGG
>JAAYAO010000414.1 GCA_012719335.1 Propionibacterium sp.
CCCGCGTCGATCGCCCCGGTGTCCTCGTCCACCGCCAGCGACGAGGCGGCGGCCCTCGACAGGTTCCAGTACCGGGTCGGCACGATCACGTTCATCGGGTCGACCGCCTTCTTCGCGATCTCGGCGAGCATCTCGCGCTGCCGCTCCACCCGGCCCAGGTCGCCGCGCGGGTCGGCCTTGCGCATCCGGACGTACCCCAGCGCGGTGGGGCCGTCCATCAGTTGGCAGCCGGCCGGCAGGTCGAGGTGCGAATCCCGGTCCCGGATCGGTTCGTCCAGGCACATCTCGATGCCGCCCAGGGCGTCGATCACGTTCACGAAACCACCGAAGCCGACCTCGATGTACTTGTCGATCCGCACCCCGGTGTTCTGCTCCACGGTCTGCACCAGCAGTTGGGGCCCGCCCAGGGCGTAGGCGGCGTTCAACTTGTTCTCACCCTGCCCCGGGATGGCCACGTACAGGTCGCGCGGCAGGGACACCAGCGCGGGGTCACCGGTGCGCGGCACCACCAACAGCATCATCGTGTCGGCCCGTTGGCCCTCGGTCTGCCCGGTGCCCAGCCGCCGCTGCTCCTCCGGGGTCAGGCCCTCGCGGGAATCGGAGCCGACCAGCAGATAGGTGGTGCCGGGTTGGTTGCCGGGCCGCTCACCGGCGGGCATCGCCTCGATATTGGTGGCGCTGTTCCAAGCCACCAGCGGCACCCCGATCAGGTAGCCGCCGAGCGCCAACACGATCACCAACAAGGCGACGAAGAAGGTGCGCACCGGGCGGCGCTTGCGCCGTTTCCGGGGACGGGACGGCTCGGGCCGGGCGGGCGGCGGTTCGGGCGGCCGGCCACCGCCGCGTCCACCGGGGGCCGGGGCGGGGGCGGGACGCTGCCGGGCCGGTTCGTCGGCCACCGGCTGCAACCGGGTCTGCGAAGGCTCCTCCACGAACGACTGACGCCGGCGCGGCTCCTCGGCCACCGGCTCCTCGACGAACGATTGCCGCCCACGCTGGGGCGGGTTCACCGCAGCGGGGGTGTGCTCGGCCGGGGGCATCCGGCGGGTGGCGTCGTCGTCGTTGTCGTCGCGCTGATACAACCAGTCGAGGTCGTTGCGGGAAGGAGACATGAAGGCAACGGTAACCGACCCGGTAAGCCGCCGACGTCTTTTGTGACCGGCTTGGCAGGATGGACCCCATGACTGCCGCACCCGCCGCATCCACCGACCGCTCCGACCACCCCCCGGTGAGCGTGGTGATGCCGGTGCGCAACGAGGAACGGCACCTGTCGGCCGCGGTGCGTCGGGTGCTCGACCAGCAGTACCCCGGGCAACTCGAACTGATCCTGTCGATCGGGCCGAGCACCGACCGCACCCACCAGATCGCCGAGGGGCTGGCCGCGACCGACCCACGGGTTCGGATCGTGGACAACCCCGAAGGCTGGACCCCGGCCGGGCTGAACCGGGCCATCGAGGCCGCCCGGCACGACATCATCGTCCGGGTCGACGGACACGGCGAACTCACCCCCGGGTACATCGCGACCGCGGTGGAGTTGATCGAGGAGACCGGGGCGGCCAACGTCGGCGGTTTCATGGACGCTCAGGGGCGCAGCACCTTCGAACGTGCCGTGGCCACCGCCTACACCAGCCATCTCGGCCTGGGCGGTGGCGCCTTCCACCTCGCCACCAGCCACGAGGGCCCGGCCGACACCGTCTACCTGGGCACCTTCCGCCGCGACGCGCTGGCCAAGGTCGGCGGCTTCGACGAAACCATGCACCGGGCCCAGGACTGGGAGCTGAACTACCGGTTGCGCAAGGCCGGGGAGCAGATCTGGTTCAGCCCCGAACTGCGGGTCACCTACCGGCCCCGGTCGGGCTGGGTGGCCCTGGCCAAGCAGTTCTACAACACCGGACGCTGGCGCCGTGAGGTGGTGCGCCGCCACCCCGAAACCGCCTCGCTGCGCTACCTGGCGCCACCGCTGACCGTGCTCGGCCTGACCGCCGGCTGGTCCGGGGGCATCGCCGGGTTGGCCCGGTGGGCCGCGGGCCGGCGCGGGCCGCTGTCGGTGCTGTTGCTGCTCGGCTTCCTGGCCCCGCTGGTCTACACCTCGGTGGTCGTCGGCGGAGCCGCGAGCCTGCGCCGTCCGCTGCCCGGCAAGGTGCGCGCCCTGCTGCCGGCGGTGCTGATCGTGATGCACCTGGCCTGGGGGCTGGGCTTCCTGGTGGGGTTGGGCAAACGATGACCTACCACCGCAGCTTCGAGAACCGGTTGCGGGACGACCCCGGCGCACCCCTGCTGACCTGGTACGACCTCGACTCCGGCGCCCGGGTCGAACTGTCGGCCACCACCTTCGGCAACTGGGTCGACAAGACCGGCCACCTGCTGGTCGAGGAGGTCGACCTCGAAACCGGCGATCTGGTCGCCCTGCCGCTGCTCACCGAACGCCCCGGCCACTGGATGACCCTGGTGCTGGTGGCCGCCTGCTGGCACCTGGGCGCGACCGTCACCCACCACCACGACGACCGGGCCCGGCTGCTGATCGGCGGGCCCGGGGTCGAAGCCGACCCGTCCGGTACCCCGACCTGGGCGGTGTCGCTGCACCCCCTCGGGGTGGGCCTGCCCGACCCGGCCCCGGGAGTGCTGGATTGGGCCGACGAGGCCCGGGCCCAGCCCGACCTGCACATCCCCGCCGATGTGCCCGCCGACGCCGAGGCGTGGGCCGACCCGCCGGTCGGTTTCGCCGAGTTGAGCGCCGACCCGGCCGCGTCCGGTCGCCGACTGGTTGTCGCCGGCGAACCGTGGCCGACCGTCCGGGCCGGCTTGGTCACCCCCGTGCTGACCGGTGGGTCGGTGGTGCTGGTGGAGGGTGCGGCCGGCGCGGGCGACCTCGCCGGGATCGCCGCCGAGGAGCACGCCGAGGCCTGACCCGCGCGGACCCATCCGGCGGCAGTAGGCTGCCCCCATGCCCCGAGGCCTGCTGGAACGGTTCCGGACCGAATCGCGTTCGGTGCGGGTGCGCATTCTGGCCGTGGTGCTGACCTTCATGGCGATCGGGCTGGCCGCCGCCGGCACGGTGACCTTCAGCGTCCAACTCAGCCAACTCAACAACCGGATCAACGCCGAACTCCGCCAGGAGGCCGGCGAGATGCAACAGATCGCTTTGGCCGGCCCCGAGGGGGACGGCACCCCCTACGACAACCTGGACGACCTGTTCTTCGCCTACCTGCAATCGGGGGTGCCCGGCGAATACGAGTCGATGATGGCGCTGATCGACGGGGAAGCCGAGTACGTGATCGCCGGCGAACAACCCTTCAACCTGCACCGCCCCGAGGTGTTGGGGCTGGTGGC
>JAAYAO010000415.1 GCA_012719335.1 Propionibacterium sp.
CCCGGGCGACGTTTGTCGCCTTCTCGATGTCGTTGGACGCACCCGTGGTCGGGTCGTGGAAGACCATCTCCTCAGCCGCACGACCACCGAGCATGTACGCCAACTGGTCGAGCAGCTCGCCCCGGGTGTTGGAGTATTTGTCGTCCTCGGGCATCACCATCGTGTAGCCCAGCGCACGCCCGCGCGGCAGGATCGTCACCTTCTGCACCGGGTCGGTACCGGGCAGGGCCGCGGCCACCAGGGCGTGCCCGCCCTCGTGGTAGGCGGTGATCAGGCGTTCCTTCTCGTTCATCAACCGGGACCGCTTCTGCGGGCCGGCGATCACCCGGTCGATCGCCTCGTCCAGGAACTCGTTGGTGATCTGGCGAGCATTCTGCCGGGCGGTGAGCAGGGCGGCCTCGTTGAGCACATTGGCCAGATCGGCGCCGGTGAACCCGGGGGTTCGCCGGGCCACGCCGCGCAGGTCGACATCGGGCGACAGCGGCTTGCCGTGACCGTGCACCTGCAGGATCTTCTCCCGCCCGTCCAGGTCGGGGGCCTCGACGGCGATCTGCCGGTCGAAACGTCCCGGACGCAGCAGAGCCGGGTCGAGCACATCGGGACGGTTGGTCGCCGCGATCAGGATCACCCCGCCGCGCACGTCGAAGCCGTCCATCTCGACCAGCAACTGGTTCAGGGTCTGCTCGCGTTCGTCGTGACCGCCGCCCATCCCGGCGCCGCGGTGTCGGCCGACGGCGTCGATCTCGTCGATGAACACGATCGCGGGGGCGTTCTCCTTCGCCTGATCGAACAGGTCGCGCACCCGGGAGGCGCCGACACCGACGAACATCTCGACGAAGTCCGAACCCGAGATCGAATAGAACGGCACCCCGGCCTCACCGGCCACGGCCCGGGCGAGCAGGGTCTTACCGGTGCCGGGCGGGCCGTAGAGCAGCACACCCTTGGGGATCTTCGCCCCGACCGCCTGGAACTTCGCCGGTTCGGCCAGGAACTCCTTGATCTCGTGCAGTTCTTCGATCGCTTCGTCCACCCCGGCCACATCGGTGAAGGTGGTCTTCGGGGTGTCCTTGGAATGGATCTTGGCCTTGGACTTGCCGAACTGCATCACCCGCGAGCCGCCGCCCTGCATCGAGTTCAGCAGGAAGAAGAAGATCACGATGATGATGATGAAGGGCAACAGGGTGCCCAGCATCGACACCAGCAGCGAGGGCTGCGGGTTCTCGCCCTTCCAGCTCTCCAGGGTGCCTACGTCCACCCGTTCGTTCAGCCGCTCGACCAGCGCGTCGGACTGGCGGCCGACCCAGTAGGCCTTGTAGCGCGTCTTGCCGTCGCCCATCGTGACCAGGATCTGCTGTTCGCGGTCCTTCATCACGACTTCCTGCAACTGCTCGTCGCTGTTCAGGATCTGTACGACCCGCGAGGTCGGCTCGTCCCGGAAACCGCTGGAGGAATTGGCGAACTGCAGGGCGAAAATCAGCACCAGCAAAGCCAGGATGATCCAGACGAAGGGACCCCGGATGATGCGCTGCACGTTGTTGGACCTGTCTTGAGGCGAAGTCTGAGCAGGTTGACCTTACCGCCGCACCCCAAGCAACGGGAAAACTCGCGACCTCGTCCGGCCTGCGGTCAGGTTCACCGTGGTTCGGCGCCGTGATCCAGATTGCGTTGAATCTCGCCACAGGTGGTGCGGAGCGCGGTGATCAAATCCCGAACCGCCCGCGGTTCGAAGCGGAGTTCCGGCATCGCAATGGCGAGTGCCGCGACCGCCGTTCCCTCGTGATCCCGAATCACATGCCCCAGGGCGACGACACCTTGTTCGGAGAATCCGGTGTTCAGCGCAAACCCCTGTTCTCGAGTGGCTCGGACATGCTTCAGCAGATCGGCGACATCAGGGGCCCTCTCGTCATCCGAGGCATCGTGGTACAGCTCGACGAGTTGATCATCCGACAACTCGGCGAGTAGCGAGAGGCCGCCGGACGTTCGGTGAGCGGGAAACGTCATGCCGGTTCGGTGCCCCACCCGCAGAGTGTGTGAGCACTCGACCTCGGCTATGAAACGGACCACGCGAGTGGTGCGAATCATCAGCGTCACGGTTTCGGTGACGGCGTCGACCAACCGCGTCATCGGTGACATGGCTGCCGTCCGCAGCCTGCTGGGGGGCGCAGCCCCCGCCTCCTGTGAGACGGGCACCAATGCCGGGCCGACTTGATACTCCCGTCCATCGTGAACGGCGAAATCCCGGTACACGAGCATGGCGAGCAGCCGATGCGCCGTGGAGGGGGCCACTCCCAGTAACTCGGCCGCCTCGTTCACCGTGGTCCGGCCCTCGATCTGTAGATGAGCAGCAAGTCGCAGCGCATTGTCCACACTGGTGATCGCGTAAGGCGGTCGATTCTTGCTGGCACGGGCACGGGCGAACATGCATTTCATTATTGCGCACCGATTTCTGCAAAGCAGAATTTCGTTTCGGTGCTGCGCCCGCCTTCGCGAGAGTAATCGCAGAATCCAGCCGATGCCATCGGCCTCGAGGATCTCATTCGTCACCTCGCCATCCCGAAGGAGACCAGATATGGTCGCGCCGCTTCCATCGCCGGTACAGCTCGTAGCCACCGATGCCCCGAACCAGCCTCCGGTGACCCCGGAACTGGAGGAGCTGTACCGGGGCTTCGAAGCAGAAATGATCGTTCCGCTGTGGTACGAGATCGGCAACCTGATGCCATCCCATCCCCAGTCCAAGGCTGCACCCCACCTGTGGCGCTGGGAGAATCTGATCAACTTGGCCGAGGAAGCCGGCCGCATCGTCGCGGTGGGGCGTGGCGGGGAACGGCGCGCTCTGGCCTTGGCGAACCCTGCTCTGGGTGGTCGGCCGTATGCCACCCCGACGCTCTGGGCGGCGATTCAGTACCTGTGCCCCGACGAGGTCGCTCCTCGGCATCGCCACACCCAGAACGCCTTCCGCTTCGTCGTGGAAGGGGATGGCGTGTTCACCGTGGTGGATTCCGATCCGGTACCGATGCACCGCGGGGATTTCCTCCCCCAGGGCGGTTGGGCCTGGCACGCTCACGAGAACTACTCCGGCAAACCGATGGCCTGGGTGGATGGCCTGGACATTCCCTTCCAGTACGAGATCGAATCCACCTTCTTCGAGTTCGGTCACGAGATCC
>JAAYAO010000416.1 GCA_012719335.1 Propionibacterium sp.
CAACTGGCCCTGCAGAAGGAGGAGGACGTCGCCTCCCGGGAACGCCTGGAACGCCTCGACGGTGAGATCGCCGACGCCCAGGAAGAACTGCGCGGCCTGGAGGCCCGCTGGGAGGCCGAGAAGACCGGCCTGAACCGGGTGGGTGAGCTCAAGGAGCAGATCGACGCCCTGCGCACCGAATCCGATCGCGCCCAGCGCGAGGGTGACTTCGCCAAGGCATCGGAGATTCTGTACGGACGCATCCCGGAGCTGGAGAAGGAACTCGAAGCCGCCGACGAGGCCGAACGCAACACCAAGCCGATGGTCTCCGACGAGGTCAGCGCCCATGACGTGGCCGAGGTGGTCGCGGCGTGGACGGGGATCCCGGTCGGCCGGATGCTGGAGGGCGAATCGGAGAAGCTGCTGCAGATGGAGGACAGGATCGGCGAACGCCTGATCGGTCAACGGTCGGCGGTCGTCTCGGTGGCCGACGCGGTGCGACGGGCCCGGGCCGGGATCTCCGACCCGAACCGACCCACCGGCTCCTTCCTCTTCCTCGGCCCCACCGGTGTCGGCAAGACCGAACTGGCCAACGCCCTGGCGGAGTTCCTCTTCGACGACGAGCACTCGATGGTGCGGATCGACATGAGCGAGTACTCCGAGAAGCACACTGTGTCGCGCCTGGTCGGCGCCCCGCCCGGATACGTCGGCTACGAGGAGGGTGGTCAGTTGACCGAGGCGGTGCGCCGCCGACCCTACTCGGTGATTCTGCTGGACGAGGTGGAGAAGGCCCACTCCGAGGTCTTCGACATCCTGCTGCAGGTGCTCGACGACGGCCGACTGACCGATGGTCAGGGCCGCACCGTCGACTTTCGCAATGTGATCCTGATCCTGACCTCGAACCTGGGTTCGCAGTTCCTGGCCGATCAGAACCTGGACGCGAAGATGAAGAACGACGCGGTGATGGGTGTGGTGCGCCAGTCGTTCAAGCCCGAGTTCCTGAACCGGCTGGACGACATCGTGATGTTCGATCCGCTGACGGTGGACGACCTGTCACACATCGTGGAGATCAACCTGCGCCGGCTCAACCAACGACTGGCCGACCGCCGCATCGAGGTCGATGCGACCGACGCGGCCAAGGACTGGCTGGCCCGCACCGGCTACGACCCGGTGTACGGGGCGCGACCCCTGCGCCGTCTGGTGCAGACCACGATCGAGGACGAGCTGGCCCGCAAGGTGCTGGCCGGCGACCTGCCCGAAGGGGGCCGGGTCACCTTCGACCTGGATCCCGAGACCGACAGCCTGGTCGCGAACTGACCCCCGACGAAGGCGGCCCGAAGTCGAAACTTCGGGCCGCCCTCGTCACATCTTCGGGTGGTGCGCGCGGTGATCAGTCGCGGGAGCCGTGGACGCGCTCCTGGGCGGAGGAGACCGACATGTCGGTCTCACTGATGCGTTCGAGCAGGCGCTCGGCGATCTCCACGAACTTGACCAGGGTTTCGTCGTCGAACCCGCCGAAGAGTTCGGTGGCCGCATCCTCGCGCAGGGTGTCGATCACGTTGGCCAGGGCCCAGCCGTCGGTGGTCAGCGAGATATTGGTGGCGCGGCCGTCCTTCGGGTCGGGGTTGCGGACGATGTAGCCGCGCCCCTCGAGGGCCTCGAGGATGCCGTTCATTTGCTGGGGGGAGCAGCCGGCGATCGTGCTCAGGGCGTGCTGTCGCTGTGGCCCCTGCGAGTACAGCCCGAACAGGGCGCGTGCTCGCACGGGGGTGAGGCCGACCTCGCGAAGGCTTTCGGCGTGCCAGGACTGATATCCGTATGTGAGTTCCGACAGGGCCACCATGGCCTTGTGACGGTTCGTCATTGGATGATCCCTCGGTGCTGGTAGGTGTGCGCTCGGAGGTTACCGAGCGGTTTTCTTGGTGTCAATAAGTTGAACACGTGAATATTGAACACGATCACAACTAATCGATCTCATTGACTATATACTCTGTTTAGTAAACATAGAGTACATTATACTGCCCTCGATTACAACCGTCTGTAGGTGTGGCTTATCGACTTCTCAACTTCCGCTCGGGGGGGGGGTCCGTGCGATTGTTCCGTTGTGGGCATCCTGTGTTC
>JAAYAO010000417.1 GCA_012719335.1 Propionibacterium sp.
CGGTCCTTCTGTTCGGGGGTCATGTTCTTGTAGGCCAGGAACCAGTTCCAGATCTCGATCTTGCCGGGGCCGATCGGCTGCCACGTGCGCATGGTGAGAATGCCGGTCGGTGCATACTTCTGGCCGTCTTCCGACATGGGCAACGCCAGCACAGAGAAGTTGGGGAAAACATTGCCCACGAAAACCCGGGCCCGCCGGGCGATCTCGAGTTGGTGCTCCGAGATCCGTGCAGTGTCGAAGTGCTCCGACAGCGACTCCGGGAAACCGAAGAAGTTCGGGCCGGGCTCGTCCGGGTCCTCAGCCATCGAGAATGACAAAGAGTGACCCGAATCAGCCTGAATGTGGTAGCCCATCATATTGTCCTGAAAGGACACTGGAAATGCGCCAATCTCCCATACCGAACGGTGCAGGGTGCCCAAGTGGTAATCATCACCGGAGAAGTTGTCCGAGCCGGACTTCCAGTTGGCGTTCACGATGAACCGCTGTGGCGCCCCGATGACCTCAACCCCGTCCTTGTCCAGACCGAACACGAGGGACAGGTACCAGCCCATGCCGCCGAGGTACTCCTCCAATGGCGGGACTGTTTCGTCCAGGGAGGCGAAGATCAGCCCGTGGAAGGACTCGACCTTGGCTGCCCTGAGTAGACCGTTCTCCTTCTTGTCCATTCCGCGGAATGCATTGCGCCACAGCGGGGCACCGATCAACTTGCCGTCCGAGCCGTAGGTCCAGCCGTGGTAGGGGCAACGGAAGTGGCTCGAGTTGCCCGCATCCGACCGGCACACCTGCACCCCTCGGTGACGGCAGGCGTCGAGCAGCACGTGAATCTCACCATGCTCATCACGGGAGACGATAAAGTTGTCCTCACCGATCTTGCGCACCACGTAATCGCCGTTGGCCGCAATCTCCGATTCGTGGGCCATGAAGACCCAGCAGCGACCGAAGATCCGTCGCAACTCTGCCTGGTAGACGTGCGGGTCACCGAAGATGGAAGCCGGGATATAGCCATCCGGCATGCCGTCCTCGATCTGCGTCATCAGTTCGGCAACCCGGGGGTGCAGTGCTTGTTGGATGTCACTCATTTGCATACCTCTCTGGTGGATACCGTCAGAAGAAGATGGACAGGTTGTGGGTGCCGATAACCGTCAGGTCCAGCAGGACCCAGCGGTGCAGCAGGCGCAGCCGGCCGTCCTCACGACGGAGGGTGTCGAAGCGTTCGCCGCCGAGCAGTTGCGGATGGGTCTGGTCCTGACGCGTGCGATACAGCAGGATGCTCGACCGCACCTCAAGCAGGTCATCATCCGCTCCCGGGCGTGCCCGAATGTTGGTGATGAAGTGCCGCACCCGTGACGGCGGATCCTCGGCCCAGGCGAAGGCTGTCTCGTTGCGCGACACTTTGGCCGCCAACGACCCGAAGTCCTCATTCAGGTGGTAAATGCCTTCGACAACACCGTTGCCGCGAGCACGCTCAACGGTCTGACGCACCGGCACCTGATAGACGATGTCTTTGCTTACCATCTCGTCGAGCCATTCGCGCTCGGCGAGCCTGTCGAGGAGTTCGGCTTCGTAATGCAGGAAGTCGGTTGCCTCGACGTGCTCGGGGCTGCTGCTGCTAAGGGGTCGTACTGTCATCTCGTTCCTCCGTGAGAGAACTGTTGAAGAAGGCATCAGATGTGCCGGCTTTCGAAGAAGGCGGTGTGAATGGCGTCCAGGACGCGGCCAGGATGTTGCGCCGATCCGATGATCACGACGTCCTGACCTCGGTCTCGCAGCTCCTCGGCCAAGGTGTTCTCGGCTGTGGTACGGCCCACTGCGACAACGACCAGAGTGGCCGGGACGATCTCGCCACTTGCCAAGGTCACCCCGTCGCTGCCGACCGCGGTGGCTCGGGCGTTGGTGCGCACATTGACCCCGGCCTCGCGCACCTTGGTGGGCAGCATCATCAGATCGGTGAATACCTCGTCGCCACGAAGCACCTGGCCCTCCTGTTCCACCAAGGTGACCACGGTGTCCGGGCGATCGGTGGCGATGCGCAGGGCGGCTTCACAACCGGTGAATCCTGCCCCGATGACAACGACCGGGCCGGTGATATCTGCGGGGCGTATCTCGCCTGGCCGTCGAACGTTCGCGTCCTCGGCAATGGCGAGCCCGTGGGGGCGATCCACAGCGCCGGTGGCGAGTACCACAGTGTCGTATCCGGCTACTGCTTCCACATCGGCCCATTCGTTTCGTACCGGGATGTCCCGCCGCTCCACCTCGTGCACCAGATGGTCCAC
>JAAYAO010000418.1 GCA_012719335.1 Propionibacterium sp.
ATCCAGTACTGGTGCCATTCCTCGTCGGTGCCGGGCTTGACGAAGAACTCGATCTCCATCTGCTCGAACTCGCGGGTGCGGAAGATGAAGTTGCCCGGGGTGATCTCGTTGCGGAACGACTTACCGGTCTGCGCGATGCCGAACGGCGGCTTCTTGCGCGCGCTCTGCACCACGTTGTTGAAGTTCACGAAGATGCCCTGGGCGGTTTCGGGCCGCAGGTAGTGCAGGCCGGTCTCGTCCTCGACCGCCCCCAGGTAGGTCTTCAGCAGCCCGTTGAACATCCGCGGTTCCGACCAGTCGCGGTTACCGCAGTTGCTGCACGCGATCAGGGCCAGGTCGACCGAGTCGGGGTTGTCGATGCCCTTCTTCTCGGCGTGCTCCTCCTGCAGGTGGTCGGCCCGGTACCGGCGGTGACAGTTCTTGCATTCGATCAGCGGGTCGACGAAGGCCTTCAGGTGGCCCGAGGCCTCCCACACCTTGGTCGGCAGGATCACCGACGAGTCCAGGCCCACGACGTCCTCACGGGCGGTGACCATCGCCCGCCACCACTGGCGCTTGATGTTCTCCTTCAGCTCGACGCCGTAGGGTCCGTAGTCCCAGGCGGAGCGGGTACCACCGTAGATCTCGCCACAGGGGAAGACGAAACCCCGCCGCTTGGCGAGGCTGATCACGTTGTCGAGCTTGCTGGTCGGTGCCACAACTCCCACTTTCTCTGCACGGAACCGTACGCCCGGCTGGCGTCGGTCACACAAGCTCACAGGCTAGCCGATTATGGTGAGTGGGGTGAGCGACCACAGCCTGCACACCATCCACCGATTCCGGGTGCCCGCCGCCGAGGAGTCCGCGATGCGTGCCGGGGTGGACGCGCTGCTAGCGCACTGGCGTTCGTCGCCGGGCTGGTTGGCCGGTGGGTTGACCAGGAACCTGGACGAACCGGACCTGTGGTTGTTGTGGGCCCGCTGGGCCGACGTCGGCGCCTACCGACGGATCGGTTTGGGCGGTGCGGCGAAGATGATGTGGTTACCGGTGATGGGGTGGGTGATCGACGAACCGTCGGCCTACCTGGCACCGGAAGCCCTGTGAGAGAGGACCGTGACGATGCAACCGGCCACCCGCAACACCCCGCAACGCACCGCGGTGCGTGACCTGCTCGCCGAGATCGCCGAGTTCCGCACCGCCCAGCAGGTACACGACGAGCTGCGCAGTCGCGACGTCAAGATCGGTCTGGCCACGGTGTATCGGCACCTGACCGCACTCACCGAGGCCGGCGAGTTGGACATGTTGCGCACCCCCGAGGGCGAAACCTCCTACCGCAAGTGTTCCGACGGGCACCATCACCACCTGGTCTGCCGCGACTGCGGGCACACTGTCGAGATCAGCGCCCCGGTGGTGGAGCGGTGGGCGGCCGAGTTGGCCACCACCCATGGTTTCCACGACATCACCCACGAGCTCGAGGTGCACGGGTTGTGCACCGACTGCGCCGCCGGCTGACCCTCAGCGATCCACGTGCGGCAAGGACCGCAGGCCCCGTTCCAGGTGCCATTGGACGAACGCGGCCACCAGCCCGTCGGTTTCGCGCAACACCGGGTCGTCCACGTCCCGGGTGGCCGCCCAGTCGCCGGTCATCAACTGCCCCAGCAACGCCCAGGTGCGGGGCCGGGGTCGGGCCGAACCGGCCGGACGGCAGGACAGGCACACCATGCCACCGGCCACCGGGGCGAACCATTCGTGCGGGCCGGGCCGGCCACAGGTGGCGCACTGATTCAGGGCCGGTTCCCAGCCGGCCAGGGCCAGCGCCCGCAACAGGTAGGAGGCCAGGATCATCGTGGCCGGCCGCGGCCCGTCGACGGTGCCCTCCCCCAGCACTTTCAGGGCTCCCTGCAGCAACCGGAACTGCGGGTGGGCCGGTTCACCCTCCTCGGCGACCAGCCGGTCGGCGGTCTCCAACATCACCTGGGCGGCGGTCCACCGGGCGTAGTCGTGGGCGATCCGTTCCCCGTAGGGGTGCAGGGAGATGGCCTGGGTGATCGTGTCCAGGGTGCGTCCCTCGTACAACTGCAGGTCGACGTGGCTGGCCGGCTCCAGCCGGGCCCCGAACTTCGAGGACGTCCGGCGCACGCCTTTCGCGACCGCCCGCACCTTGCCGCGACGGCGGGTGAGCAGGGTGACGATCCGGTCCGCCTCCCCCAGTTTGTGGGTGCGCAGCACCAGCGCCTCGTCACGGTAGGTGGGCACGTGA
>JAAYAO010000419.1 GCA_012719335.1 Propionibacterium sp.
CCTTCGTCTGGGGGGACGGCCGGGCGCTGTTCAAACTGGGCAGCTACAACCAGGAATCGATCGAATGGATCTGCGATTTCTTCGTCGGCTTCATCGCCCGGGTGCCCAGCTTCGTGTGGAAGGACCTGCACGCCGCCCCACCGGTGTCGTTGGTCGAGCTCGACCCGTAGGGGTGTTGAACATCACGCCGGTGCGGGCATAAGTTGATATATGCACATTCCGTGCGAACGAATGGCCTGGAGGTATGAGTATGGGTATCGGAGACAAGATTTCGAACAAGGCCGAGCAGGCCGGCGGCAAGGTCAAGGAAGGGGTCGGTGACGCCACCGACAACGAGCGCCTCGAAGCCGAGGGCAAGCAGGATCAGGCCTCCGGCCGGGTGAAGCAGGCGGGCGAGAACATCAAGGACGCCGCCAAGAACATCACCGGCAACTGACACCAACCACGAGACGAAGGCCCGGCGGGAATCCCCCGCCGGGCCTTCGTCTCGTCCCGGGTCAGAAGTTGATCGGCACGTAATCCTGCACCGGGTTGGTGCGGTCGATCCGCCCGTCGGTCAGTCGTTCGGCGACGGTGAAGGCGAGCTCCAACGACTGGTTGCGGTTCAACCGCGGGTCGCACAGCGTCTCGTACCGGTTCACCAGGTGCTCCTCGCGCAGGTCGTCCACCCCGCCGACACATTCGGTGACGTCGTCGCCGGTGAGCTCGACGTGCACCCCGCCGGGCCAGGTGCCCAGTTCGTCGTGCACATCGAAGAAGCCGTTCACCTCGTCGACCACGTCGGAGAAGGCCCGGGTCTTGTACCCGTTGGAGGTCGAGAAGGTGTTGCCGTGCATCGGGTCGCACATCCACACCGGGGTGCGGCCGGCCTTCGTGATGCCGTCGATGATCGGCGGCAGGTTTTCGCGGATCTTGCCCGCCCCCATCCGGGTGATGAAGGTCAACCGACCCGGTTCGTGGTCGGGGTCGAGCAGGTCGGCCAGCGCCAGGGCGTCCTCCACCGTGGTGGACGGGCCCAGCTTCACCCCGATCGGGTTGCGCAGGTGGCGCATGAACTCGACATGGGCACCGTCCAACTGCCGGGTGCGTTCGCCGATCCACAGGAAGTGGCCGGACACGTCGTAGGGCGTGCCGGTGCGCGAGTCGATCCGGGTCAGCGCGTGCTCGTAGTCGAGCAGCAGGGCCTCGTGGCTGGCGAAGAACTCGACGGTGCGGAACACGTCGTCGTCGATCCCGCAGGCCACCATGAAGGCCAGCGCCCGCTCGATCTCCTGTACCAGGGCGGCGTAGCGTTCGTTCACCCCGGCGGCGCTGCGCACGAAGTCGGAGTTCCACGAGTGCGCGCTGCGCAGGTGGGCGAAGCCACCGGTCAGCAGCGCCCGGGAGAGGTTCATCGTGGCCGAGGAGGCGTTGTAGGTCTCCAGCAGCCGGTTCGGGTCGTGGCCGCGGGCCTCGGCGGTGAAGTCGAAGCCGTTCACCGAGTCGCCCCGGTAGCTGGGCAGGGTCACCCCGTCGCGGGTTTCGGTGTCGCTGCTGCGCGGTTTGGCGTACTGCCCGGCCATCCGGCCGACCTTGACCACCGGCACCTGGGCGGCGTAGGTGAGCACCACGGCCATCGACAGCAGGGTGCGCAGCTTGTTCTGGATGTTGGCCGCGGTCACCCCGGCGAAGGTCTCGGCGCAGTCGCCGCCCTGCAGCACGAAGGACTCGCCGCGGGCCACACTGGCCAGCTTGTCGCGCAGGTCGTCGCATTCGCCGGCGAACACCAGCGGCGGGCGGGTGCGCAGTTCGTCGACCACGGCCTCGACCGCCGTGGCATCGGCATAGCTCGGCTGCTGCACCGGCTTCAGGGCGTGCAGGTCGGCCAAACTGGGCAGTTTCACGGGATCAGACACGGGTACGAGGGTAGCCCGCCGCACCGAATTGTGCTCGTGGGTATCGCAGACCGAACCGGTCAGTCCTCCGAATGGATGCCCTGCTCGATCGCGTACAGCACCAGTTCGACGCGGTTGTGCAGTTGCAGTTTGCGCAACACGTTCTGGACGTGGTTCTGCACGGTGCGGTGCGCGACGTGCAATTCCTCGGCGATTTCGCGGTAGGCCTTGCCCTTGGCGACCTGCCGCAGCACCTCCACCTCGCGGGTGGTCAGTACCGGGCCGGTGCTGTTGTGCTGTTCGGCCCGGGTCACCATCCGGCGGAACTCCCCCAGCACCAGGCCGGCCAGCCCGGGGGTGAAGACCGCGTCACCCTGGGCGGTGCGCCGCACCCCGTCCACGAGTTCCTCGGGGGTGGCCGATTTCACCAGGTACCCCCGGGCGCCGGCCTTGACCGCCCGCAGCACATCGCCGCGTTCCCCACTGGCCGAGATCACCAATACCTGCATCTGCGGAAACTCCTTGAGCAGGATCTCGGTGCAGGTGGCCCCGTCCGGTTGCGGGATGTTCAGGTCCATCACCAATACATCGGGACGGATCGCGCGGGCCCGGTTGAGGGCCTCCTCCCCCGAGCGGGCGGTGGCGACGATGTCGAAGCCGTCGTCCTCCAGGTCGCCGCTGAGTGCTTCCAACCACATCGGGTGGTCGTCGACCAGCATCACCCGGCGCGGGAAGTCGGCCGGGTCACCGTTGTTGTTCCAGCCGGGCATCGACATGTCATTCATGGTGCATCGGAATCCTGAACTCCCACTCCACTCCCCGCCCGGGTGCGGTGCGCAGGGTGGCGTATCCCCCCAGTTCCGCAAGCCGGCCGTGGATCGAGTGTTTCATGCCCATCCGGCCACGTTCGAAGGCGCTGTCGAAATCCTGCGCCTGCCCCCCGCGTCCGTTGTCGCGGATGCCGATCACCAGTTCGTCCCCCTCGCGTTCGAGCAGCACCCAGGCCCGGGCGTCGGCCCCGGCGTGCTTGCTGACGTTGGTCAACGCCTCGTGCACGGCCGCTTCGATCTCCTCGGCGCGGGTCGCCTCGACCAGCACGGTTTCGGCCGGGGTGGAGATCGTCACCGCTGGGCCGGCGTGCCGATCCAACAGGGCGGAGAGGTTGCGGGTGGTGACGTCGATCAGCGCCTCGTCGGGTTGGGCGGCCTGCTCCTGCAGCAGGGCGCGCAGGGCCGACTCCTGTTCGTGGGCGGCCTTGGCCAGCCATTGCCCGCGCGGGCCCAGGTTGCGGCCCTCCCGTTCGACCAGGGCGAGCACCTGCAGTACCCCGTCGTGCACGATCCGGGCCAGTCGTTGCCGTTCGGCCATCGCCGCGCGTTGGGCGGTCATGGTGCGCAGTTCGGCGGCATTGCAGCGCAGTTGGTCGACCAGGTACCCGACACAGGCACACCCGATCACCGTCATCAACGCCCCCGCGACACCGTCGGTGGTGGGGCCGGCCACCAGCACCGACACCAACCCCAGCACGAAGGCCGCGATCGTGCCGCGCACCCATCCGCGCCACAGGGTGATCGCCAGCGGTGCCCCGGCGATCCACAGATCGGGGACCGTGGCGTGCGGCCCGACCACCCACGGTGAGATCACCACCAGGGCCAGGGTGACCAGAAAATCGGCCACCAACAACCAGGTCGGACGGATCCGGGCGTAGGCCAGTGCGGTGGCCGCGGTCCAGGCCACCATGAACGCGAAGCAGACGATCCAGACCAGGTGGTTGTCGTCGGTCACCCACAGGTTGCGGGCCGCGACCAGCAACAGGCCGACGCGCAGTGCGGTGTGCGCCCGAAAGACCGGCCCCTCCTCGAACTCCCCGGGGGCGCGCACCGGGGGCGCCGACATCGTGGGCACTACTCCGCCGGCAGGGCGGGCCGCTCGGTGTTGGCACCCGGTCGGGGCAGGACGCGGGCGGCGAGTTGTTCCTCGGTGAAGTTGCCGGATTTGGCCGAGGCCCCGTACACGTCGACGTATTCCTGGCCGGACAACTGGTGGATCGCGTTGACGATCTCGTCGGTGACCCAGCGCAGCACCACCCGGTCGGTGGGCCGGTCGCGGTAGGCGGAGAAGTCCAACGGCTTGCCGATCCGGATGCCGGGACGGATCATCCGCGGGATGCCGAACAGGCCCGGGGTGATCGCGGTGTCGAACATCGCGACCGGCACCACCGGGGCGCCGGTGGCCAGGGCGAGGCGGGCGACGCCGGTCTTGCCCTTGTACAACCGTCCGTCCGGGGAGCGGGTGCCCTCGGGGAAGATGCCGAGCACCTTCTGGCCCTCCTCGAGCACCTCACCGACCACGCCGAGGCTGTCGGCGCTGGCCCGGCCCCCGGAGCGATCCAGCGGCAACATGCCGACGGTCTTGAGGAACCAGGCGATGATCCGGTCCTTGGGGCTCGTGCCCTTCTCGAAGGCCTCGGCCTTGGCGGGGTAGGCCATCGGACGCTTGATCATGCCGGCCAACAGGATCGGGTCACCGATGGAGATGTGGTTGGCGGCCATGATCACCGCACCGGTGGTGGGGATGTTCTCGTGCCCCTGCACCCACGGACGCCAGAACACCTTGATCATCGGGGTGAACAGCAGATGCTTGAACAATTGGTACGACAGCGTCACGACCACTCCTCCTGTCGACCGGACCGCGGTTCGACAGGCAGCAGCCTAAGACATCCGGTCCGGCACGCGCCCCTCGCCGCGAATCGGTGGCCGGCCGATCTACCATGCGAGGGTGATCTCCCGTCGTCATGCCACCCGCCACCGCCCCGATCCCGGCGCGGAGGTGATGCCGGGTGCGGAGTCCTTCCGGGCCGGTGCCGGTGAGGTCGGCGTGCTGCTGTGTCACGGGTTCACCGGCTCGCCAGCCTCGATGCGGCCGTGGGCCGGGTACCTGGCCGAACGGGGGTACCGGGTCGCGGTGCCCCGGCTGCCCGGGCACGGCACCCACTGGCGGGATCTCAACCTGACCGAGTGGACCGATTGGTACGCGCGGGCCGAGCAGGAGTTCAACATTCTGCGCCGGGAATGTCGACAGGTGTTCGTCACCGGCCTGTCGATGGGTGGGGCCCTGGCCCTGCGGTTGGCGCAACGCTACGGCGCCGATGTGGCCGGGCTGGTGCTGGTCAACCCGGCGATCACCTCGCTGGACCGCACCATGCGGCTGTTGCCGTTGCTGTCGAAGGCGGTCGCCTCGATCAAGGGCATCGGCAACGACATCGCCCGCGGTGGGGACGAGATCGGCTACCCGCGCACCCCGTTGAAGGCCGCCAACTCGATGATGCATCTATGGGCGGACGTGCGCGACAACCTGAGCCGGGTGGATCAGCCGATCCTGTTGTTCACCTCCCGGGTCGATCACGTGGTCGACCCGAGTTCGGCCGCCGCGATCGAGGCCGGGGTGCGCTCGGCCGAGGTGGAACGGGTGATCCTGGAACGCAGCTTCCATGTCGCGACCCTCGATCACGACGACGAGCTGATCTTCGCCCGGTCGGCGGAGTTCCTGGCCCGGCACACGGAGCCGGTGTGAGCCGGCCCGACGACGGCGACCGGATCAACGCGGCCTTCGACGAGTTGATCGCCCGGGAGTGGCCGGAGCCACCCCGGCCCGCCGCGGACGATCCGGCCCCGTACCGGCACTTGGAGGACGATCCCCCGACGCTCTTCGACTGGGTCGACCCCGACCCCGTCCCGGCCGGCGAACCCGAATACACCCTCGACCATGTCGAACCCGACCCGGAGCCGACCGACGATGATTGGCGGCCCGAGCCGACCCCGTTGTTGAGTCGTTTCGCCGGGTTGTCCGCCCCGGGTGCGTTGGGGGCCGGCCTGTTGGCGTTGTCGATGGTGCTGACCGTGGCGATGGTGTTCGTCCCGGGGCTGCGCGGCTGGGGCGGGTTCGTCGCCCTGGGCTGCTTCGCGGCCGGTCTGGTGATTCTGTTCAGCCGGTTGCCGCGGGATCGGCCCCCCTCCGGTTCGGGCGACGGCGCCGTCGTCTGAGTAGCCGGCCCGGCGCGATCCACGCCGCTGCTGGGGATGGTTGTCCCGCCCCTGGCGGGACAACCATCCCCATTCCGCAGCAAGCCCACGAAAACTGTCGGTGCCCCTCCCTAACGTCCCCGACATGAGCGTGCAGCCGTGTTTCGAGGATCTGGGGCAACCCCTGGCCGATGTCACCTTCGTGGTGGTCGACCTGGAAACCACCGGGTCGGGTGCCGACGACACGATCACCGAGATCGGGGCGGTGAAGGTGCGCGGCGGTGAGGTGATCGGCGAGTTCCAGACCCTGGTCAACCCGCACCGGCACATCCCGCCGTTGGTGGCGGTGTTGACCGGCATCACCGACGCCACGGTCGCCGACGCCCCCTCCCTGCCACAGGTGTTACCCAGCTTTCTGAGTTTCCTCTCCGATGCGGTGCTGGTCGCGCACAATGCCCGCTTCGACGTGGGTTTTCTGACCCGGGCCTGCGCCGAGTTGGGGTACCCGTGGCCCCGGCCGGTGGTGCAGGACACGGTGGCGTTGGCCCGCAACATCCTGCTGCGCGACGAGGTCGCGAAC
The DNA here is from genome assembly GCA_012719335.1 of Propionibacterium sp. Taxonomy (GTDB): domain Bacteria; phylum Actinomycetota; class Actinomycetes; order Propionibacteriales; family Propionibacteriaceae; genus JAAYAO01. Next base: position 6,477 of record JAAYAO010000419.1, read on the forward strand.
TACAAACTGGCCACCCTGGCCCGGCACTTCCGCACCACGGTCAGCCCCGACCACCGGGCGCTGTCCGACGCCCGGGCCACCGTCGAGGTGTTGCACGGCCTGCTGGAGCGGGTCGGCAACCTCGGGGTGCACACCCTGGAGGATCTGCAGGGCTTCAGCCGCAAGGTGTCCCCACAACGACGGGCGAAGCGCGGCTGGGCCGACGAACTACCGGACCGGCCCGGGGTGTACTGGTTCGAGGGGTCGGCCCCCGAACGCGAGGTGCTCTACGTGGGCACCAGCAAACAGTTGCGCACCCGGGTGCGCACCTACTTCACCGCCGCGGAGAAGCGGCCCCGGATGGAGGAAATGATCCGGGTCGCCGCCGGGGTGCGCCATGTGGAATGTGTCACCGAACTGGAGGCCCGGGTGCGCGAACTGCGGATGATCGACGTGCACCGGCCCCGATACAACCGACGCTCGAAGTTCCCCGAACGCACCCGCTGGTTGAAGGTGACCGTCGAACCCTTCCCGCGATTGTCGGTGGTGCGCAGCGTGGCCCGGGATCAGGCCACCTACCTGGGCCCGTTGGGCCGGGAGGCCGAGGACATCTGCGCCGCCCTGTACGAGGCCTTCCCGGTGCGCCGGTGCACGCCGCGGTTGGCCAGGCGGCCCCAGCGCCCGGATTGCGCCCTGGCCGGGATGAACCGGTGTGTGGCGCCGTGTACCGGGGCGGTGTCGATCGAACGTTACGGCGAGCTGATCGACCGGCTGCGGGCCGCGCTGCACCTGGATGTGCGGCCCGTGCTCACCGCCCACCGCGCCCGGATCGTCCGGCTGATCGATCAGGAACGGTTCGAGGAGGCCGGTGAGGTGCATCGTCGGGTGGTGCAGTACTGCGCGGCGGTGACCCGCTTCCATCGGCTGCACAGCATCGCCCGGTGCGCCGAACTGGTGGCGGCCCGGCGGGTGCCGGCCGGGTGGGAGATCCACGTCTTCCGGTACGGGCGGCTGGCCAACGCCGCGCTGGCCCGGGCCGGGGACGATCCGATGGCGGTCGCGATGGCGGCCCGAGCGGGGGCGGAGGTGGTGGCGGTGCCGAACGGGCCCGAACCCAGCGCCCTGATCGAGGAGACCCGGCTGCTCGCCGACTGGCTCGAAACCGAGGGGGTGCGGATCATCGACATCGACGGTGAGTGGACGTGGCCGCGCACCGCGGTGGTGCTGCCCGATGAGTTGCCCGGCTGGTTGACCACTAGGGTTGGCACATGATCACAGCGATTGTCTTCGTGACGGCCGAAACCTCCCGGATTCCGGAGGTGGCCGAGGAGATCGCGGCCCTGGACGGGGTCAGCGAGGTGTACTCGGTCACCGGCGCGATCGACCTGGTGGCGTTGATCCGGGTGCAATCCAACGATCAGGTGGCCGAGGTCGTGGCGAACCGCATCAACAAGGTGGTCGGGGTGCTGGACACCGAAACCCACATCGCTTTCCGGGCTTTCTCCCGGCATGACCTGGACGCCGCCTTCTCGTTGGGTACCGGCTGATGCCCGGGGCGGCCGACACCGCCCGCTCGGGCCTGCTGGGCTGGGTGTTGATCGCGGTCACCGCGGTGGTGTTGCTGGTGGCGATTCTGCTGACGTTGAACTTCATCTCCCGCGACACGCTGGATCCGTTGCCCAGCATTTCGACCAGCTCGATCTGAGGCCCGTTCTCGACCCCGGGGTGCCTCGAGAGAGCAGCGCCCGCTCAGAGCAGGACGCCCACCGCGATCAGCACCAGGCAGGCCGCGGCAACCAGGATCAGGCCGGCGCGCCGCTGGGTGCGGTGCAGCCCGCGCCGGGTGAGCACGCCACCGGCCGCGGCACCCCCGGCGATCGCGCCGAGTTGGCCGATGATCGTGTAGGTGCCGGTGACCACCGAGAAGGCCAGCAGGATGCCCAACAGAATCAGGTCGGGCTTGATGTCCATGCCCTGATTGTGTTTCACCATCGCGTTGGTGGCGAACAGGCCGATCACCGACACGGTGCCGGCGGCGGCCGCCATCGTGATGCCGGCCAGGGAGGCCAGCGACATGGCCGCGGCACCGCCGAGGCCGATGATCAGGAACACCGCGACGAAACGGGCGGTGCCGAGCATCTCCTCGACGAAGCGGCCGATGAAGAACATCACCAGGCCGGTGATCAGGGTGCCGAGGAAGCCGGCCGGGGACACCAGGTAGGTCAGCGCCCGCCAGAACTGGCCGGCCTCCACCAGCGGGGTGAACCAGGCGGTGAGTTGGGTGGCCAGGCCATTGGTGAACAGGTTGATCAGTTGCAGGGCCACCACGATCGCGATGATCACCATGGTGGCCGACCCGGTCAGGGCCCGGCCCTGCCGGGCGATTCGGGTGACCGGACGCGGCCCCGCGGCCCGGTTCTCGGCTCGCGCCCGGCCCACGCAATCGGGGCATTGGAAGCCCACCGACGCCGGCACCATGCACTCACCACAGATCGGCCGGTTGCAGCGTTGGCAGGTGATGCCGGTGCTGCGGTCGGCGTGGCGGTAACAGGGTGCGAAGCCGGGTTCGGTGAATTCGGGGCCGGGCTGCGAGGACACGGTCAGTTCTCGATGATCTCCACCGACTCCATCACGACCGGCTCGGCCGGCTTGTCGCGGTGGTCGGTACGAACCTTGGCGATCGCGTCCACGACGTCGCGGCTCTGCTGATCGGCGACCTCACCGAAGATGGTGTGTCGACGGTTCAGGTGCGGGGTGGGCACCACGGTGATGAAGAACTGCGAGCCGTTGGTGCCGGGGCCGGCGTTGGCCATCGCCAGCAGGTAGGGCTTGTTGAAGGCGAGCTCGGGGTGGAACTCGTCCTCGAACTGGTAGCCGGGGCCGCCGGTACCGGTGCCGAGCGGGCAACCTCCCTGGATCATGAAGCCGTCGATGATCCGGTGGAAACCGAGGCCGTCGTAGAAGTTGCCGGTGGTCGACTCACCGGTCTCGGGGTTGCGGTACTCCTGGGTACCGGTCGCCAGACCGACGAAGTTGGCCACGGTCTTCGGGGCCTGGTTCTCGAACAGGTTGATCGTGATGTCACCGTGGTTGGTGTGCAGGACTGCGGCCTTGGCCACTGTGGTCCCCTTCCTGGGCGGGAGCAGTTGCGGTTGGCAGCGCGCGGCGGTCACCGGGGCTGCGTTATCGTCCGCCATCCTTGCATGTCACACCCAACCGGACACCTTTCTCTCACCGATGAATCGACAACGGGTAGTGTTGTGCCTTGCCTGGAGTCCACAGCGAAACCGGAGGAACCGTGAAGCGAAAGAAGCAGCACGTCGAATTGGCCGAGCGCGGCGCAGCCGCCCTGGATAAGGCCGTCACCACAGTCACCCCCTACGTCGAGCAGGCTCAGGCGTACGCGTCCGAGGCGCTGGCCCCGGCGTTGGACAAGGCCGAGGTCGGCCTGGATGCGGCCAAGCACACCGTGCAGGACACCCTCCTGCCGAAGCTCAATGACATGGTGCACGACGCCGCTGAGGCTCCCACCACCAAGGAAGCGGTCAAGCGCAGCCGCACCGCCGCCGCCGCGCTGCGCGGTGACCTCGAGGTGTCGGATCGGGATCTGAACAAGATCTCCAAGCGTCGCGCCAAGAAGGCCGCCAAGCGCAACAAGGCGATCGCCAAGGAACTGCAGACCGCGAAGAAGGCGATCACCGACGAGGTGGATGCGGTCAAGAAGAACGTGGCGAAGAAGCAGCAGAAGAAGAGCCGCAAGGGTCGCTTCGGCAAGGTGCTGTTGGTGCTCACCATCGTCGGCGCGGTCGGCGTGGTGGTCAAGCAACTGCTCGCGGCGAAGAAGGACGATCCGTGGCAGTCCTACGAGCCGAGCACCTTCAGCGGCCCGACCAGCACCACCACCACGACGATCACCGAGCCGGCCGGCCCGGCCGCCGAAGCGCCGGTGGATGACACCCTGGCCGCGGCGGTGGCCGCCGATGCCCCTGAGGTTGCCGAGGCCGCGGTGGCCGACGCCGAAGCGGTGGCCCCCGAGGCCGACCTCGCCCCGGAGAGCGAGAAGTACGGAGCCGGCTCCTACGTCGGTGTCGAGCCGCCCGCCGGCTACGAGATCAAGGGCAACGACCGGTCGATGAAGTACCACGTCGCCGGATCGGATTCCTACGATCGCACCATCGCCGATGTGTGGTTCAACTCCACCGAGGCGGCCGAGGCCGCCGGGTTCACTCGCGCGCAGCGCTGAGCCGACTCCCGAGGCGGCCCCGTCACCGGCACACCGGTGGCGGGGCCGCTTTGTCGTTACTCCCCCGGGTTCGGTTGCGCGGCTCACATCGTCCCGGCGTGTCGGGGCCTGTTCCGGGTGAAGGCAACCACGGGGAGGACCGATGCACGATCTCGACGAGTTGGCGATCTGCGGCGAGTCGCCGCGGCTGCGCGGTTGGTTGCCGGCCGGGCCGTACCGACAACACCTGCGCCGGCTGATCACCGACAGTGGGCTGCCCTGGCGGGCGATCGCCCTGTATGCCGGGGTTCCGGTGCGGTTCGTGCGTCGGCTGGCCGGGGCTCGTCCCCCGCGCCGGGTGCCGATGGCGGTGGCGCAGCGGTTGTGGGCGGTCACCGAGGCCGACCTGGCCGCCCTGGCCGGCACCCCGGGGCGGCGTCGGGTGACCGCCCGCCGGGTGCGGTGGCTGCTCGATCGGGGCGTGCCCCCGGATCGGATCGCGGCCATGGTGGGGGTGTCGACCGGTGACGTCGAACGGTTGGGACGGGATCGGGGGTGGTGTTCGGCCCGCACCGAGCTACTCGCCCGCGCCGCGGTGCAGGCCCACGCGGCCCGACATCCCTGGCTGGAGGCCCCGGTCGAGGCCGCGGCATGACGCGGGCGTCGAGCCGGGCCTCAGAAACTGACCGGCAGCCGCTTCCAGGCCAGCGCCCAACTCGAGGCGTACCGTTCCCGGTCGGCTTCGAGCCGGTACTGCGGGGCGTGCCGCAGCAACTCCTCGAAGGCCACCCGCGCCTCCATGATCGCCAGCGCGGAGCCGATGCAGAAGTGGATGCCGCGGCCGAAACCGAGGTGTCGGGGTGCGCCGCGGTGGATGTCGAACCGGGCCGGGTCGGCGAACTCCCGCTCGTCCAGGTTGGCCGCACCCCAACACAGCAGCACCCGCGACCCTTCCGGAATGGTGACCCCGTGCAGTTCCACATCCCGGGTGGCCCGGCGCGGCAACACCTGGGTCGGCGATTCGAGGCGCACCATCTCCTCCACCGCTCCGGTGATCAGCGAGGGGTCGGCCACGAGTTCGGCGCGCTGCTCGGGGTGTTCGGCCAGCAGGGCGATGCCGTTGCCGATCAACGAGGTGGTTGTGTCGTTGCCGGCGATCAACAGCAGGAAGCAGAAACCCTGCAGTTCGTCGTCGGTCAGTCTTTGTCCGTCCACCTCGGCGGCCAGCAGGGCCGACATCAGGTCGTCGGCCGGTCGGCGCCGGCGTTGCTGCAACAGGTCGTCGAACATGTCGTGGATCCGTTGCAGCCGCCGCACGCTCTCTTCGCGGGTACGGCCGTCGGTTTCGATGAAGCTCTCGGTGAGTTCGCGGAAGGTTTCGCGCTGTTCCTCCGGAATGCCGATCAGCTCGGCCATGATCCGGCTGGGCAGTTTGGCCGCGAACTGTCCGGCCAGGTCGGCCCGGGGGCCGGCGGCGTCGAGCAGTTCCCGGGCGATGGTGCGGATCCGCGGCTCCAACCCGGCCACTCGGCGCGGGGTGAAGGCGCGGGAGACCAGCACCCGCAGTTCCCGGTGCCGGGGTGGGTCCATGTAGATCATCATCGGCTGGTGGCCGGCGCCCTCGGCCAGACCGGCCGAGGAGAACCGCTGCCAGTCGTGCACCGCCGCCCAGACGTCGTCGAAGCGGGTGAGCAGGTACTGCTCGCCGAGGCGGTGCACCGGGTGGTCGTCGCGCAGCCGCCGGTAGACCTCGGTGCGGTCGGTGTCGAATCCCGCGGCACTGGGCCGGTAGAGCGTTGCGGTCATGGTGTCCTCCTCGGGTGGCATGCCCGGGCCGGCGGAGCCGTGGCCGGGCCGAACCGGATGCCGGAGAAGCTATTCCGAACGGTGCATCGCCGCTCACCACGCGTCCGCTGGCCGGACGCCCCGGGCCGAATCTAGGATCTCGCTGTGCCCGTCGACCTGCCCCTGATCGCCGTGGTGGTGCCGGTGTTGGTCACCGTGCTCACCACCCTCGGCGCTTCCCGGGTGCTGCG
>JAAYAO010000420.1 GCA_012719335.1 Propionibacterium sp.
CTACCCCGAGCTGATGAAGAAACTCCACGATGCCGGGATCGTCGTCCAGGGGTGTTTCGCCTTCGGAGGCGACGACGAGGACACCAGCGTCTTCGAACGCACCGTCGAGATGGTGCAGGAATGCAAGATCGACCTGCCCCGCTACTCGATTCTCACCCCCTTCCCGAACACCCAGTTCTACGCCCAACTGGAGGCACAGGGCCGGATCATCGAACGCGACTGGGCGATGTACGACGTCGAACACTGCGTGTTCACCCCGGCCAAGATGACCAAGGAACAGTTGGAGGAGGGCAACGAGTGGGCATGGCGGGAAACCTACAAACTCGGCTCCATCGCCGAACGGCTCAAGCCCTTCAACCGCAACCCGATGGTCAGCCTGCTCACCAACTTCGGCTACCGCGGCTACGCCGAGAAGTTCCACAGGTTCACCCGTGAGGTGATGTGCGACAACTCCGACATCCCCACCGTCGACCGGGCCGCGGCCGGGCGGCCATGAAGGTCACCTTCATCGTTCCGGCGATCGGCAAGAAGCCGGGGCAGCGCTACATCGCCACTTGGAAGATGGAGCCGCTGATGGTGGCGGCGTTGGCGGTGCTCACCCCGGCCCATGTGCAGACCGAACTGTTCGACGACCGCATCGAGCTGATCGACTACGACACCAACACCGACCTGGTCGCGATCAGCGTCGAGACCTACACCGCGGCCCGCGCCTATGCGATCGCCGCCCGGTTCCGGGCCCGCGGCGTGCCGGTCGTGCTCGGCGGCTACCACGTCACCCTGTTGCCCGACGAAGCCGCCGACCACGCCGACGCACTGGTGCTGCGCAACGCCGAAACCGTGTGGGCGCAGGTGATCGCCGACGCCGAGGCCGGACGGTTGCAGGCCCGCTACGACGGGGGCATCGGCTTCGGTGACGCCGCCCCCGACAAGGCGATCTTCACCGGCAAGCGGTACCTGCCGGTGGGCCTGGTGGAGACCGGACGCGGCTGTGGCCACTTCTGCGAGTTCTGCGCGATCGCCGGCTACTACGGGGCGCACTACCACCCCCGCGACGTGGACGCGATCGTCGCCGACGTGGTCGCCTCGGGCCGCAAACTGTTCTTTTTCGTCGACGACAACCTGGTCGCCGACCCCGAGAACCTGATGGCGTTGTGCGACCGGCTGCGTCCGCTGAAGGTGATGTGGGCCGCCCAGGGCACCCTGGAGTTGGCCCGCGAACCGGAGCTGATGGCGGCGATGAAATCGGCCGGCTGCGAGATGATCCTGATCGGCTTCGAATCGATCGAACCCGAATCCCTGGCCAGGATGGGCAAACGATGGTCGACCAAACTCGGTGACCGCCGGGAACTCGTCGACCGGATTCACAAGGCCGGCATCGGCATCTACGCCACCTTCGTCCTCGGCTACGACGGCGACACCGAGGAAACCTTCGGCGCCACCCTCGACTTCGCCAAACAGGCCGGGTTCTTCACCGCCGCCTTCAACCACCTGCTGCCGTTTCCCGGCACCCGGCTGTACCGCCGGCTGACCGAGGAGGGCCGGCTGCTCACCCCGGCCTGGTGGCTGGACGACGGCTACCACTACGGCCAGCTCGCCTACCGGCCCAAGCACCTGACCCCGGAGCAGGTGTCGATGATGTGCCGACGGGCCCGCAAGGAGTTCGCCGCGCCCCCGGTGCTCGCCGACCGGGGTTTCAAGGCCCTGCGCCGGGGCCGGTTGAAGATGTGGCCGGTGTACTGGGCGATGAACGCCCGGCTGGGGCGGGAGGTGGACGAGAAGTTCAACGTACCGATCGGCCACAATCTCGATGAGCTCCCCAAGTAGCCCGGACGGGCCGTCCGGGTCGGGCCGCAGCGCGCGCCGCTCGGCGGGGTTCACGATCGAACGGGCCACCGTCGCCGACGCGGATGATCTGGCGGCGATCTACGGCTCCGACGACGGTTTCGCCGGCCCCATCGCGGTCAAGTTCACCCGCGACCCCGACCCGTTCACCTCCCTGCTGGCCGAGGGTGACGAGGTGGTCGTCCCGGTGGCCCGGGAACGGGGCACCGGCCGGCTGGTCGGGATGGGGGCCTGCGTGATCCGGTCGGCCTGGCTGAACGGCGAACCGACCCGGATCGGATACCTGACCGGCCTGAAGGCCCTGCCGCAGTTTCGGGGGTGGTTGCGGCTGATCCCGCAGATGTACGACTTCCTGCGGCAGCACACCGCGACGGTCGAGTGCTACATCACCACCATCCTGACCGCCAACCAGGGCGCCCGCCGCCTACTGGAGCGCAACCGGCCCGGCATGCCGCGCTACCGGTTCGTCACCGACTACACCACCCACTGTTTCCGGGCCCGGGCCCGCGGTCGCGATCGGATGAGCGACGGGACGGTGGCCGAGTTGGTGGAACTCGGCGCACCGGGCCGTACCAACCTGACCTGCGTCGGGGCGCCACCGGGGGTCGGTGACCGGGACGTCCGGGTGTTGCGGGATGCCGGCGGCACCGCACTGGCCTGGTGCGCGGTGCTGGATCAACGCGACACCAAGCAGTACCGAATCACCGGCTATCACGGTGGGTACGCCGCCCTGGCCCGGCTGCCGGTGCACCGGCTCGGATTCCCGCGGCTGCCGCGGGTTGGCGCGGCCGCCAACCAGGTCGGTGTGGTCGGCGCCGGGGCGGTGGACGACGACCCCCGGTTGATCGGGGAACTCCTGCGCCGCGTCGGCACCGAGTTCACCGACCGTGACTTCGTGATGATCGGCAGTACCCCCGGAACCCCGGTGGCCGCGGCGCTGGACCCGATCCGCACCATCACCTATGACAGCCGGCTCCACGACGTCACCTTCGACGACCGCTGCCGGCAGTTGGACGACCGCCCGATCGGCCTGGACGTCACCTATCTGTGACGGGTCGGGCCCGCGGCCCGAAGATTGTGTGACATTTTGCGCACAGGGCGTACAAGATCTCACACGATCATGGTGGTGGGTCGGTGTGCACTGTCGGCACGTCGGTTGAGCTTGTCGAAACCAGTGCCCTCAGAAGATCACGAAGCGCATCAGCAGCCAGACGCCGACCATCACACCCATCGACACGAGCACCTTCATCGGGGATCGGGCCAGACGTTGGCCCTCGGCGGCGATGGCGCGGGCCGGTTCGCCGGGGGTGGCCGACGAGGCCTGTGCTCGGCGGTCGGTGTAGCGCTGGGAGACCCGCGACAGCCCGTCCACCACCGATTCGTCGATCGTTTCGAACAACTCCCAGGTGCGGGGGTCGGCCAGATCCTGGTGCGACCGGGTGTAGAGCAGCATCCAGTCGTCGACGATCTCGATGTCGTAATCGGAGGTGGCGTCCAGCAGCGCCTCCATCACGTTGGGCGGAAACAGGAAGAACGCGTCGCTCTCGTAGCTGTTCGGCGCGTACAACGTGTAATGGTCGTCGAAGGGGGAGCCGAGGCTGACCCGCTGATCCCGGCGCAGGGAGATCGGCAGGTTGCTGCCGAGCATGTTGTTGCTCTTGGCGTCCAGCAACAGATGCGGCATCGGACGGGGCAGCCGGAAGGCGGCGAAGTGCCAGGTGTGCGTGCTGCGGTTCTTGCCCGACCCGGTGACGTAGGTGTACCGGCCCGCGTCGGCGAACGCACCGGTGGAGCCGAGCACATGGTGGTGGGAGGCCCGGTCACTGCCCAGGCCGAAGATCAGGCCGGGATAGGACGGGTTGGTCGACCGGTGCCGATAACTGAGCCCGTTCGCCTCGGCGAACCGGGCGATCTTCGCCCAGGCGGCGTGGCTGTCGCTCCCGAAACGTCGGTACACCAGAGAGCCGAGCAACACGATCAGTACCACCATGGGCACCAGGAACGGTATGGACGTGCCGCTGCGGGAGATGCGGGACAGGTTGCCGAGTGTGAAGAGTATGGCGAAGAACGCGACCGCGACGAAGATCGCCATCGCGAACAGTTCGTTCTGCACTGGCCCGAACTCGCCGTCCCTGCGGCGGCGCTTCAGCGTGGTGAGTTCGTCCTTGGTCAGGGGTGCTCGGAGCGAATCGGTGTTGAAGAGGGCCATCACTTCACGATAACCGGGACGGGGTGCGGATCAGCGGGTTCGGGGCGGCCCCGGTGATCAATGCCCCTTCGGAGCGCCCGGCAGGGACCGATGGGACGAACCGCGCAGCACCCGCCAGGCCCAGATGGTCAGGATGATCACGACCGTCCAGGCCAGCACCACCGTGACGCCGGCCCACAGGCCGGGTTCGGCGGCGAAAGCGCCGATCGCCACCAGGGACGCCTGCCCCGGAATCGAGGCGATCGCCGACGCGGTCGCGAACTCCCCGAACGGCACCCCGAACGCGCGGCGCCGTAGTTCACCGGCCAATAAGGCATCCCGGGCATCACCCGCAGGGTGAACACCGCCTCGAAACCGGCCCGGTCGAGTTGCTTCTCCAGGGTTTCGGCCCGCGACCCCACCAGTCGCATAACGGTGCTCTTGCCGAGGGCACGGGCGATCCAGTAGGCCCCGATGCTGCCCAGCATCGACCCGATCAACGACAGCACCGTGCCACCGAGGGAGCCGAACAGCACCCCGGCGGTCAGCGCCATCAGGGTGACCGGAATCGGGGTGAGGGCCACCACCGCGTAAACGCCGATGAAGGCCAACCAACTCCACCAGCCGAACGCCTCGATGTCACCGCGCAGCTCCTCCAACGACGGCAGCCGCACGTTGAAGGCCAACCAGACCATCACCAGGATGACGATCACCAGGCCGGCGGTGCGCAGCAACGACCACCACGAAATCCCGGTGTGCTGCGGCGAGGGCTGCTCGGGGGTCGGGGTCGACATCAGGAGTCGCTTCGCAACCGGGCCGAGACGACGCAGAAGAGCCCGGCGTCGGTGCCGGGCCGCACCACCGGGCCGTCCTCGGTCATCACGACCTGACGGGATGCGGCGACCCGGTAGCCGGCCCGGTCGAGCAGGTCGGTGATTTCGTCCGCGGTGCGCAGCCGGGCGTGTTCGTAGTACGGGTCGGTGGGCGCGGTGGCGGCCAGTTCGGCACCGGCGGGGGTGCCCTTGTTCAGGAAGGCGACCACGATCCAGCCCCCGTCCCGGGTGACCCGCCGGGCCTCCCGCAGGGCCTGTACCGCGTCGGTCACGAAACACAGCGAGGTGATGAAGGCGGTGAAGGCGAAGGAATCATCGTCGTGCGGGAGTTGTTCGGCGATGCCCTCGACCACCTCGATGCCGCGTTCCCGGGCCCGGGCCGCCATCGCGGGGGCCGGCTCGACCCCGCGCCCGATGCCCAGCGGCCCGGCGAAACGTCCGGTGCCGACGCCGATCTCCAACCCGTGATCGCCGGCGGCGGCGCGGATCGGGGTAAGGAGTTGTTCGACCGCGGCCAACTCGGCCCGACACAGCCCGTCGTTCTCGTCGAACCAACCGTCGTACTCGTCGGCGCGGGCATCGTAGACGGCTGCGGCGGGCAGTTGCGATGGGATCTCGATGGGGATCACCCTCCAACACGGAAGAACAGGGGACGCTCGACGGTATCAAGCGGCGGCGACACCCGGACGACACCGCGACGACGGGGTAGCGGCGACACCCGGGGGCCGCCGACTCGTCGGAGTGTCGGCGCTGATTGGATGGGAACGGTATCCGCACGACGCAGGCCGCGGACGCCGTCGCCCGCCCGGGGCGCCACCGGGCCGTCCGGCCTGCGAGGGGGAGCCATGGCCAAGCGCAGTCGCCCGTTTCTGAGCGACCTGATTCGGGCCCTGACCGGGGAACGACGCACCCGGGACCGTGACCCCGACAGCCCCGAAGCCCTCGAACAAGCCCTCGCCCGACCACCACTGGAGCGGCTGCTGGCGGCCTGCGATGTATTGATGGGGCACCTGGGTGAAGCCGCCCTGGTGGCCGTCGCCGAAGAGGCGGTGGAGGCCTACGCCGAACTCGACACCGCCGACCGGGTCACCTTCTTCCGGCACCTGCGCGACCACTTCGGGGCCGATGCGGCACCGATCCGGGCCGCCTACGCCGCCTGGGCCGAAGCCCCGGACGCGGCGAACCTGGCCGCGCTGTTCCGCACCGTCGAGCCACGCCGCCAGCAACTGCTGCGTCGGCTGAACATGGCCGCGGGGGCCACCCTCGCCCTGGTGCACATGCGAGCCGACCTGTTGCGCGCCGCCAAACAGGAACCCGACCTGGCTCCGCTGGATGCCGACTTCGTCCACCTGCTCACGTCCTGGTTCAACCGGGGCTTTCTGCAGATGCGGCGCATCGACTGGCACAGCCCGGCGGCGATTCTGGAGAAGATCCTCGCCTACGAATCGGTGCACCCGATGGCCGGCTGGGACGAACTGCGCCGCCGGCTCGACCCGGTCGACCGGCGCTGTTACGCGTTCTTCCACCCGACCACCGGCAACGAGCCGCTGATCTTCGTCGAGGTGGCCCTCACCCGCGGCACCCCCGGCGCGATCGCCCCGCTGCTGGAGGAGAACCAGCCGCTCGACCCCGAGGACGCCGACACCGCGGTGTTCTACTCGATCAACAACTCCCTGTCGGGGTTGCGGGGCATTTCCTTCGGCAACTTCCTGCTCAAGCAGGTCGTGGCCGCGCTCAGCCAGGACCTGCCCGGCCTGCAGCACTACGTCACCCTGTCGCCGGCGCCCGGGTTCGCCAAGTGGCTCGCCGCCGAGGCCGAACAGGACGCGGACGCCGCGCGACTGGCCGAGCAGGTGGGGGAGCGGCGGTGGGTGCACGACTTCGAACTCCAACAGCAGTTGCGGCCGGCCGTGCTCTCGGCCGCCGCCCGCTACTTCCTGCGGGCGAAGAACCCCACCGGTGCGCCGCTGGACCCGGTCGCCCGATTCCATCTGGGCAACGGCGCCTCCGCCGACCGGATCAACTGGCCCGCCGACCTGGCCGGAAACGCCCTCGACCGCGGCCACGGCGTGATGATCAATTACCGCTATGAGCTCGGCCTGATCGAAACCCGCCACGAGGACTTCGTCCGCGACAACACGGTCACCCACAGCGACGAACTCGAAAAGCTGCTGGATCTCGCCCGCCGCGCCTGAAGCCGCCGAGCCCACGGAATCGACGGGTGCATGTAAAATGCATGCATGGTGGCAGTGCAGATCAGGGACGTGCCGGACGGGGTGCGGGATGCGTTGGCCAAGGTGGCAGCCGGCCGGGGGCAATCGTTGCAGAGCTACCTGCTGGAGTTGCTCACCCGGGAGGCCGAGCGATCCCGCAATCTCGAGGTCCTGCAGCAGTGTCCGGTGGTGAGCGACCCGGTGTGGGCGGACGCCGACGTGGTGACCACGCTCCATGAGCTCCGCCGCGAACGCGACGAGGTGCTGATGGAACGCCTCGAATGATCGTGGTGGATGCGTCGGTGGTGGCCAGTGCGCTGGTGGAAACCGGGGCGCGAGGAGACGATGCACGACGGGTGCTGGCCGGCGACACCGCGTGGTTCGCCCCGGAGC
>JAAYAO010000421.1 GCA_012719335.1 Propionibacterium sp.
CGCTGAAAGCATCTAAGCGGGAAGCATACTTCAAGATGAGGACTCCCACAGGATAACCTGGTAAGGCCCCCAGCAGAACACTGGGTTGATAGGTCGGACGTGGAAGTGCAGCAATGCATGGAGCTGACCGATACTAATAGGCCGAGGGCTTGTTCCTACAAAGATGCTACGCGTCCACTGTGTGGTTCCCGAGATATGGTCGGGAACTCGTCACCGCAAGGTGACTCGAAGGTCCGAATATCTCAATAGAGTTTCGGTGACCATGGCGAGAGGGAAACACCCGGCTCCATTCCGAACCCGGAAGTTAAGCCTCTCAGCGCCGATGGTACTGCGTGGGGGACCGCGTGGGAGACTAGGTCGTCGCCGGACATACAAAACACCTCAGCGGTGGTTCTTTCTGAACCATCGCTGAGGTGTTTTTGCATGCCATTTTTCGGTGAATCGGGCGTGGTGTGAATCGGGCCGGGTGGGCCCAGAGCCGGCCTTCCTGTCGGCGCCGGATCACCGACCCCGTGCGCGATTGGCAAAGTGTCGCCGGACCTAGAAGAATCGGAGGGTGAGCGAATCCAACGATGACCAGGCACCGCGGGAACGCGGCGAACGCCGAAGCCCCGGCCGGGGCCCGCGCGACAATCGGCGCGGCGGCGGGCCTCCTCGCTCGAGATGGCAACGCTCCGGGGAACGTTACGGCGACGACGACCGCCGCGAATCCGGACGGGACTCCGACCGGCGCGGTTGGACCGGCCGATCGCCGTCCAAACGCACCGCGGAACCCGGTTCGGGGGCATCCGGTGGCCGCAGCGGCGGTGCCGGCGGGTGGAACCGTGACAACCGACGTGGTGAATCCGGGGCGGGACGAGAAGAACGCCGCGAAGGCCCGCGTGATGACCGTGGATTCCGCGGCGGCCCGCGCCGTGAGGATTCGGGGAAGCGCTGGAACCGGGATGACCGTGGCGACGGTCGCGGTGATCGGGACCAACGGGGCCGGGGCCGTCGCGAGGGTGCTGCCCGTGACGCAGGATTCGAACGATCGGATCGGCGCGGCTCGGAGCGACGTGGCTCGGACGGGCCGGGTCGCGGTGGCGAGCGGTCCGGTGGCCGGCGATTCGGCGACGACAGCTCCCGTGGCGCACGGGACGGATCCCGCGGTGGGCCGGGTCGGGGTCGGGAACGGGCGCCGGGTCGATACGCCGATCGTGATGAGCGCGGCCGCGACGATCGACGCACCCCGGGGCGTGCGGAGCGCGCCGGTGCCGGGCTGGGGCGAGGAGATCGTGAGGACAACCGGGCCCGGAACAGGGCGGACCGGGGCCGGGGTGAGCGGGGTCGTGCGCCCGGGGCGCGTGGCCGTGATGACCGAAGTCGCCCCACGAACCGGGGTGGCCGGGACGAACGTGGCGGAGCGCGGTACGGCCGGCGCGATGATGGCCGCAACCGGTACCAGGGGCGCGACGACCGCCGGTTCGAACCGCGCGACGACCGCGGTGGCCGTTTCGACCGGCGCGATGAGCGTGGTGCCCGGGAGACCGAATGGCAGATCCCGCCCGGTTTGGAACGGCACCCCGATGAGCCTGCGGTACCCGAGGTGGACCCCAAACTGTTGCCCCGTGCCGTCCGGGCCGAACTGCGGGGGCTGTCACCGGAAGCAGCCGAAGCGGTCGGTGCGCACTTGGTGGCGGCCGGCCAGTTGATCGATGTCGATCCGGAGTTGGCCTTCCGGCACGCCGAGGCGGCGCGCCGTCGGGGCTCGCGGCTGCCGGTGGTGCGCGAGGCGTCGGCCGAAACCGCCTACGCGGCGGGGGAATATGCGCATGCCCTGCAGGAGTACCGGGCATTGCGCCGGATGACCGGGGAACAGATCTACCTGCCGGTGATCGCCGACTGTGAACGTGCCCTGGGCCGACCGCAGGAAGCTCTGAGCCTGGTGCGCGAAGCCCGCGGGCTGAACCTGCCCGGCGACACCCGGGTCGAGCTGCTGTTGGTCGAGGCCGGTGCCCGCTCCGACCTCGGCCAAGTGCAGGAAGCCCACCGTCTGCTGCGCGACGCGCTGCGCAACGGCATCCCCGGCGCTTCCTCGCTGTCCCAGGCCCGACTGGCCTACGCCTTCGCCGAAGCCCTGCTGAGCCGCGGACGCGAGGCCCAGGCCCGTACCTGGTTCGAGCGGGCCGCCGACTGGGACGCCGAACGACAAACCGACGCCGCCGACCGCCGCGACGAACTCGACGGCCTGCTGGTCGAGTTCGACGACAGCGACGACCCCGAGGTCGCGTCGGTTGAGCTGGACGATGGTGTCGCGTCGGTCGAGTCGGATGAGCTCGGGGTTGCGTCGGTTGAGCCGGACGATGGTGTCGCGTCGGTTGAGCAGGACCCGTCAGGGTCCGTGTCGAAACCAGCGACCGACCACGCCGATCCCGAGGTTGCGTCGGTTGAGTCGGATGATCCCGAGGTTGCGTCGGTTGAGCAGGACCCGTC
>JAAYAO010000422.1 GCA_012719335.1 Propionibacterium sp.
AGGGGCATGGCCCGGTAGAGGTAAGCCGCCATGGCCTGGCGGGAGACGGACGCGTTCGGGAGGAACGTCCCGTCCGAGTACCCGGAGGCGATCTCCTGCTCGGCGAGCCAGGTGATCTCCCCGCAGAACGGGTGACCGGTCGGGATGTCCGTGAACGGCGCCGTGGTGCACGCCGGGGCGGCCTCGTCGGGGCCGAAGGCCCGGTAGAGGAACGCCGCCATGGCCTGCCGGCTCACCGTGGCACCCGGCTTGAAGGTGTCGTCGGCGTAACCGGAGGTGATGCCCTCCGCGACCATCCAGGTGATCTCACCGCAGAACGGGTGGTCGACCGGGACGTCGGTGAAGGGAGCAACCGTGCACTCGGGGGCGGTGCCGCCCTCGATCGCGCGGTAGAGGAACGCGGCGGCGGCCTGGCGGCTGACCGACGCGTTCGGCAGGAACGTGCCGTCCGCGTACCCGTTGATGATGCCGCTACCCGAGAGGGCCTCGATCTCGGCGAAGAACGGGTGGTCGGCCGGAACGTCCGTGAAGGACGGCTCGACCCCGTCGGACTCCACCGTCACGGGGATGGTGGCGGTGGTGCCGGAGGCGGGTGCGGTGATGGTCAGGGTGGCCGGGCCGGCGGGGGTGTCTGCCGGGATGGTCACGCTGATGTCCGCGGTGCCTGCGGTGACGGGGAAGTCGCCGAGCTCGGTGTCACCGATGGAGACGGTGATCGAGGTGTTCTCGGGCGAGCCCTGGGAGGTGAGGTTGATGTTGCCCACGGTCAGGTCGATCGTGTCGCCGGCGGCCAGCGTGGCGTCGGTGGGCAGGCCCACGACGTCGATGCCGGACTTGGCGTAGATCGGCGAGAGCGGGGACTCGTCCTCGATGTAGGCGAACCAGGCGTCGCGGTCGATCAGACCGGTGTCGACGGTGTCGGTGCCGTTGGCGAACTCGTGGAAGTTGTCCCCGCCCTGGACCAGGAAGGAGAACGACGAGATCCGGTACTCGGCGGCCAGGTCGATCGGCTCGCCGTCGATGGTCACGGAGATGATCCGCTCACCCTCGGGGCGGGTCGGGTCGGCCACGTAGGTGACGTTGTCCGACAGGCCCAGCTGCAGGTAGGCGCGGGACGGGACGTTGCCCGCGGAGTCGCGCTGCCACTGCTGGTTGAGGACCTTGACGAACAGCTCACCGGTCAGCGTGGTGAACCACACGTTGTTCACGAACGGCAGGACCGCGTTGGCCTGCGCGACCGTGATGTCCGCACCGGCCGACATGAGGAACTCGGCCCGCATGCCACCGGGGTTGACGATGCCGATGTCGGCGACCTCCCCGGCCGGCGAGGCGGTGGCCTTCAGGGCGTTACCGACCAGGGTGCCCATCGTGGAGGCCGCGCCCCGGTCGTCGCGCGTGCCGCCGGTGTAGACACCGTCGACGAACGCGCCACCGGAGAACGCGGTGGTGATGTCCGCGGTCTTCGAACCCAGGACCTCGGAACCGATCACGGCAGCGTCGGCCAGGGCGTCGATGACGATCTGCTCGACCTCGACGGCCCGCGGGTAGTCCGCGATCGCCTCGGACAGAGCCGCACCCGACAGACCCGAGGCCGCGACGTTCTCCGCCGTGTAGGCGGTCACGTCACCGGTGGCCTTGTCGACCGTCAGGACGACCTTGCCCACGTTCGCACCGTAGGAACCGGTCTGAACGATCGGGCGGGTGTCGGTCGAACCCGGGATCTCCCCGTCCCACGCGTACTTCAGGTGCGTGTGACCCATGAAGATCACGTCGACGTGCTCGGAGGTGTTGACCGCGATGTCCGTGAACACGGCCGAGGCCGCCTTGGCGTCCTCGTACGACGAGGCCACGTTCGCGCCCTCGTGGTACTCGGCCACGATCACATCGGCCTCACCGTTGGCCTCGTCACCATCGGACAGCATCGCTGCCACCCGGTTGACGGCCTCGACCGGGTCACCGAAGTCCAGCGTGGCGATCCCACCAGGAGACACCAGAGCCGGGGTCTCCTCGGTCACCACACCGATCACACCGATCGTGATCCCGTCGACCGTGAACAGCTCGAACTCGTCCAGCGCCGGGTCCGTCGTGCCCTTGTGGTACACGTTCGCGCCCAGGTGGGAGAAGTCGGAGTCAGCCGCGACCTCGTTGGTCAACCGGTCATAACCCCGGTCGAACTCGTGGTTACCCACCGCCGTCGTCCCCAGCTCAAGAGCATTGAGGATCTGAAGCGTCGGGACATCATCAGCCGACGACGAGGCGAACAACGACGCCCCGATGTTGTCACCAGCCGACAAGAACAACGACCCACCAGGAGCAGCCTCACGCAACTGCTCCACCGTCAGAGCCATCCGACGCGCCAACGGAGACGAAGCCCCCGGATCGATCCGCCCATGGAAGTCATTGATGTTCAGAAGCGTGATCTCGGCGACGTCCGGCACGGGGGCATCGGCCGTGAGGCCGACGATGACCGGGTCGTGGTCCGAGGACCGGTACGCGTCGGGCGCGTGGAAGATCGTGCCGTGGTAGTTGTACCGGCTGTACTCCAGCGCGATCGACTCCGGGGCGTTGATGTTCCAGATGTAGGAGCCCGTGACGCGCTCCATGGCCGCCTCGTTCGCGACGACGTGGTCGAGCGAGCCGGACAGCCCGGAGAAGGAGTACGAGTACTTCTTCGCGCCGAGGGCACCGTTGACGTTGGTGTAGCCCTCGTCGTAGAAGACCTGCATGGGGTCTTCCATCGAGTAGGAGTTGAAGTCGCCCAGGAGGAAGGCGGCCTCGATCGGCTCCGGGTAGGCGGGCAGGATCGTGTCGACCCAGTTCACCAGCGCGGTGGCCTGCTGGACGCGGGACCAGTTCGAGGCGCCCTGGCCGTCGCCGGCGTCGGCGTCGAGCCCGGAGCCGGAGCCCTTGGACTTGAAGTGGTTGACCGCGACGAAGAACGCGTCGCCGCCGCCCACGGGGGCGAAGGCCTG
>JAAYAO010000051.1 GCA_012719335.1 Propionibacterium sp.
CCCTCACCGGTGTTCGACTTGCCGCCGAGCCGGTTCATCGCGATCGCCAGGGTTTCGTGGGCTTCCCGCGAGATCGAGCCGTAGCTCATCGCCCCGGTCGAGAAACGCTTCACGATCTCCGAGGCGGGCTCCACCTCGTCCAACGGCACCGGGGTGCGGTCGGCCCGGAACTCCAACAACCCGCGCAGGGTCATCAGCCGTTCGGCCCGCTCGTTCACCCGGGCGGTGTACTGGCGGAACACATCGAAGCGACGGTTGCGGGTGGAGTGTTGCAGCCGGAAGACCGTCTCGGGGTCGAACAGGTGCTCCTCACCCTCGCGGCGCCACTGGTAGTCGCCACCGACCCACAGGTTGCGGTGCGCCGGCGGCACCCCGTCGCTGGGGTGGGCCATCCGGTGTCGGGATTCGACCTCGGCGGCCAGTTCGGTCAACCCGATGCCGCCAAGTTTGCTGACCGTGCCGGTGAAGTACCGCTCGATCACGTCCTCGGACAGGCCGAGGGCCTCGAAGATCTGCGCACCGGTGTAGGACGCGACGGTGGACACGCCCATCTTCGACATCACCTTCACCACGCCCTTGCCGAGCGCCTTGATGATGTTGGTGACCGCCGTGTCGGGTTCGACGGTGACGTAGCTGCCCTGCCGGGACAGGTCCTCGGCCGACTCGAACAGCAGGTACGGGTTGATCGCGGCCGCGCCGTAACCGATCAGCAGCGCGGCATGGTGCACCTCCCGGACGTCCCCGGCCTCGACGACCAACCCCACCCGGGTGCGGGACTTCTGCCGCACCAGGTGGTGGTGCACCGCGGCGGTGGCCAGCAGGGACGGGATCGGGGCCAGGTCGGCGGTGGAGTGCCGGTCGGAGATGACCAGCACCTTGGCGCCGCTCTCGATCGCCTCCGAGGCCTCCGCGCACAGCGCGTCCAGGGCATCGCGCAGCCCGTCGGCCCCCTCGGCCACCCGGTAGCGGCAGCGCAGGACGTGGGAGGCCAGGTCGGGCAGGTCGCCGTCGCGGTTGATCTGGACGATCTGCTTCAGCTCGTCGTTGTTCAGGATCGGGTACGGCAGCACGATCTGGCGCATCGAGCGCGGCCCCGGGTCGAGCAGGTTCTCCTCCGGCCCGATGGTGTTGCGCAGCGAGGTGACCAGTTCCTCCCGGATCGCGTCCAGCGGCGGGTTGGTGACCTGGGCGAAGTGCTGGATGAAGTAGTCGAACAGCAACCGGGGCCGTCCCGACAGCACCGCCGGCGGGGTGTCGGACCCCATCGACCCGATCGGCTCGGCACCGGTGTTGGCCATCGGCGCCACTACCAGCCGCAGCTCCTCCTCGGTGTAGCCGAAGACCTGCTGGCGGCGTACCACCGAGGAGTGGGTGTGCACCACGTGCTCGCGTTGCGGCAGTTCGTTCAGGTTCACCCGGGTCTCGGCCAGCCATTCCCCGTACGGTTCGGCCTCCGACAGCGAGCGCTTGATCTCCTCGTCGGGCACGATCCGGTGTTCGGCCAGGTCGGCCAGGAACATCCGGCCCGGCTGCAGCCGGCCCTTGGTGGCGATCCGGTCGGCGGGAATGTCCAGCACGCCAGCTTCGGAGGCCAGCACCACCAGCCCGTCGTGGGTTACCCAGTAGCGGCCCGGGCGCAGCCCGTTGCGGTCCAGCACCGCACCGATCAAGGTGCCGTCGGTGAAGGTCATACAGGCCGGCCCGTCCCAGGGCTCCATCAGGCAGGAGTGGAACTCGTAGAAGTCGCGCATCTGCTGGGTCAGGTCGGAGTTGTTCTCCCAGGCTTCGGGAATCATCATCAACACCGCGTGCGGCAGGCTGCGCCCACCCAGGTGCAGCAGCTCGAGCACCTGGTCGAAAATGCCCGAGTCGGACGAGCCCGGCTCGGCGATCGGGAACAGTCGCTGCAGGTCTCCGGGAATCAGGTCGGTGTCCAGCAGTGCTTCGCGGGCCCGCATCCAGTTGCGGTTGCCGCGCACGGTGTTGATCTCGCCGTTGTGCGCGATCATCCGGAAGGGGTGCGCCAGCCGCCAGGACGGGAAGGTGTTGGTGGAGAACCGCGAGTGCACCAGCGCCAGCGCCGAGGCCATCCGCTCGTCGTGCAGGTCGGGGTACAGCTCACCGAGCTGGTCGGTGGTCAGCATGCCCTTGTAGACGGTGGTGCGCGCCGAGAGGGAGGCGAAGTACAGGTCGAGTTCCAGAGTGGCTCGCACCCGCAGGACGAACGCGGCCCGGTCCAGGTCCAGCCCGGTCAGGGCACGACCCTCGGCGTCGGTGGCAGTGACGAAGAGTTGCTGGAAGTCGGGCATCGACGCGGTCGACACCGGGCTGAGGGTGCTCGCATCGTGCGGCACCGCACGCCACCCCAGGACGCGCAGACCCTCCTCCTCGGCGATCCGCGCCACGGCATCGCGGGCGGTGCTCGCCCCGGTGGGGTCGGTCGGCATGAAGACCATGCCCATCGCGTAGGCACCGGCGGCCGGCAGCTCGAAGTCGACCACTCCGCGCAGGAACGCGTCGGGCACCTGGATCAGGATGCCCGCACCGTCCCCGGCTGCGGTGTCGGCGCCGGTGGCGCCGCGGTGATCCAGGTTGCGCAGGGCTTCCAGACCCTGCTGGACGATCGCGTGGGAGGGTTCACCGCTGAGGGTCGCCACGAAGGCCACCCCGCAGGCGTCGTGCTCGTGCAGCGGGTCGTACAGGCCTTGGGCGGTGGGCGCATGTCCCCGAGCGGTGAAAGCGGTCATCCGGTCCTCCGAACGTTGGATGGGCAGGAAAATCGGACTGCGGAGCAGACCCCGATCAGGTCGCAATGTTGGCATCCGGCTTTTTCGTTCGCGCTACAGCTTTGTTACAGGCGTGAAACAGCCCGCGGTGGTGGACGCGCACCGCGGGCTGTTTCGTTGCCGGACGAGGGCGTGTGCCACGCCCGCCGATCAGGGTTCGACGCCGAGGGTTTCGGCCAGCGATTCCTTGGTCATGCCGGCCAGGTCGTAGGGCTCACCGTTGACCCGCACGGTCGGGGTGCCGCTGACACCCATCGCCCGGGAGGTCTGGTTGATGGATTCGGCCCACTGGCCCTGCTCCAGGTTCTGCACACAACTGGCGAAGGTTTCGGGCACCGAACCGTTCACCTGATCGGCCAGGTCGACCAACTGCTCGCTGTTCCACTCAAGGTTGGAGTTCTCGAACAGGGCCTTCTGGTAGGCCTTGCCGAAGCCCTCCTCGGTGGCGCAGGCGAAGGCATTGGCCGCGTTCGCCGAGCCGGCGGTCAGGAAGGCCATCGGCCAGGCCTCCATCTTCCACTGGCCGGTTTCGATCGCCTTGTCGATCAGCGGCCCGTACTCCTCCTCGAAGTCGATGCAGTGCGGGCAGTGGAAGTCGGCCCACACCGAAATGGTGTTGGGCGCACCGTCCTCACCGAACACGATGGGCTGGTTCATCACCACCTGTTGCGGGGAGTCCTGGTAGCTGCTGCCCTCCCCGGCCGACGGGCCGCGGGTGGACTGGAACCAGGAGAACAGCACACCGCCGCCGACCACCAGGGCCACCACCACGACCGCGGCGATGATCAGCGTCATCCGGTCTTTCTTGCGCTTCTCGGCCTGGGCTTGCTGCCGGGCGCGTTCCCGGGCGTTGCTACCGGTGGGCGACGGTGCCCCGGCCTTCTTCAACTTCTTGTTGGCCTGGCTCTTCTTGCTCATTCGTTCTCCTCGTCATGCACAACAAACTCCTCGTCCTCACCGAACCGGTCGAGGCTGAACTTCGACCGGGGAAAGAGGATCAGCCACCCGGCCAGCAACGCGAAACCGACATCGCGCACCAGATCGGGAAGGTAGCTGGTTTCATCGGGGGCCACCTGACCCCCGCCACCGAAGCAGCCGCAGTCGATGGTCAATCCGCGGGCCCACGCCGAGATGATGCCGGCGATGAACAACACCAACAGCAGCGCCGAGACGATCGCGGTCGGCCGGGTCAGCAGGCCCGCCAGCAGCAACAGCCCCAGCGCGATCTCGAACCAGGGCAGGCCCCAACCGATCAGGTGCTCCAGCCCCGACGGCAGGGGCAGTTCGTAGGCCTGGACGGCCATCACCGATTGTTGCGGGGAGCCCACCTTCAGCAGGCCCGACACCAGCCAGATCGCGGCCAGGGCCAGTCGGGCCACCAGCGAGATCCAGGGTTGTGCCTTCGTGAACGTCGTCGGCCCCGGTGGGGCCGTGGTGGCTGTGGTCGCCGTCATGATTCACCTCGAACGAGATTGTCCAGATCGGCAGCGATGTCGGCGGCCGAGTCGTCCTGTTGCCAGTACACGATCGCGGAGCGGTCCGGACCGAAGGCGATGAGTTGGGTGCCGTGTCCCAAGAAGTAGCCGTCCTGTCCGTTGCGTTGCTTACCACTGATCGCGACCCCGACCCGTTCGGCGACGTGCTGGACGTCGGAGCGGTCACCGGTCAATCCGATCACACCGGGGGCCGTGCGTGCCAACCAGTCTTGCAGGATCGCGGGGGTGTCGCGGACGGGGTCCACGGTGATCAGGATGCCGGTGACGCGTTGCCGCAGGGCCTCGGGCAGCAATTCGAGGGCTTCGGCGAGGGTGGCCGGGGCGGAGGAACAGCGGGGTTCGCAGTGGCTGTACCCGAAGACCAGCACCACGATCGGTGAGGTCGGGGTGGACGCCAGCCGGTAGGCGTGGCCGGCGCTGTCGGTGAACAGGGTGTCGGGCAGGTCGTAGGGTTCGGTGACCTCGGTGCCGTGCAGGTCGACACGCTGCTCGGCGGCCGGCGTCTGCGCGGCCGACCCGCACCCGGCCAACAACACGAGCGCGAGCCCCATCACCATCCACACGGGCCTCACGAGGGTACAACCTTCACCCACCCCGGATGGTTCCCGAAGTGGACGATTTCTTTCAGGGCCGGCGTCGCACGCCCTCGGCGAGGTCGTCGACGACCCGGGCCATCTCGGTCAGATCCTCCGGGGTACCCGCATCAGCGGCCGCCAGCAGGGTCTTGACCAGGGCCGACCCGACGATCACCGCGTCGGCGTACTGCGCCACGGTGGCGGCCTGGTCACCGTCGGACACGCCCAGCCCGAGCCCGATCAGGGTGTCGGGGACGAGCTCGCGCACCCGGGCGACCAGGTCGGCGCCGGCGGCCGAGGTGCTGCTGCGGGTGCCGGTGACCCCCATCACCGCGGTGGCGTACACCCAGCCGCGGCAATGCTGCACGGTGCTGACGATCCGCTCATCGGTGGACGAGGGGGCGACCAGGAAGATCCGTTCCAGGTCGTACTTCTCCGACGCGGCCAGCCATTCCTCGGCCTCGTCCGGGGTCAGGTCGGGGGTGATCAACCCGGCCCCGCCGGCGTTGGCGAAGTCCCGGGCGAAGGCGTCCACGCCGTACTGCTCGACCAGGTTCCAGTAGGTCATGGTGACCGGCACCGCCCCGGCGGCGGCGACCGCCTCGGCGGCGGCGAACACGTCGCGGGTGCGCACCCCGGCCCGCAGAGCCTCGGTGCCGGCCCGCTGGATCACCGGGCCGTCCATCATCGGGTCGCTGTAGGGGATGCCGATCTCGACGATGTCGGCCCCGGCCGATCGGTGCCCCTGCGACAGCAGGGTCATCGCGGCCAGGGACAGGTCCACGCTCGGGTAGCCGACCGGCAGGTACCCGATGAACGCCGCCCGGCCCTCCTGTTTGGCCGCGGCGATCGCCCGGCCCGATGCGCCCGGCTCGCGGGTCAGTTCGTTGCTCATTCCTCGGCCCCCTGGAATCCGTCCACCGACCCGTCGATCCCGAACCATTCGATGGCGGTGCGCACGTCCTTGTCGCCGCGGCCCGACAGGTTCACCACGATCAACGGCTCGGCATCGGGTTGTTCGTCGGCGAGGCGCCGGCCCAGTCGCAGCGCCCCGGCCAGGGCGTGGGCCGACTCGATGGCCGGCATGATGCCCTCGGTGCGCGACAGCAATTTGAACGCGTCCATCGCCTCCCGGTCGGTGACCGGCTCGTAGGTGGCCCGGCCGCTGTGGTGCAGCCACGCGTGCTGCGGCCCGACCGCCGGGTAATCCAGACCGGCCGAGATCGAGTGCGATTCCTGGGTTTGCCCGTCCTCGTTCTGCAGCAGGTAGGTGCGCATCCCGTGCAGCACCCCGATCGCGCCACCGGTCACCGAGGCGGCGTGCCGTCCGGTTTCGATGCCCTCACCCTCGGCCTCGAAGCCGTACAGTCCGACCGAGGGTTCGTCGATGAAGTCGGCGAACATGCCGATCGCGTTCGAACCGCCACCGACACAGGCCACCACCGCATCGGGCAGCCGGCCGTAACGCTGCAGCACCTGGTCGCGCGTTTCGGTGGAGATCACCCGTTGCAGTTCGCGGACGAGCTTGGGGAAGGGATGCGGGCCGGCGGCCGACCCGATCAGGTAGTGGGTGTTGTCGACGGTGGCGACCCAGTCGCGCATCGCCTCGTTCATCGCGTCCTTCAGGGTGCGGCTGCCGGCGTTCACCGCGATCACCTCGGCGCCGAGCAACTGCATCCGGGCGACGTTGAGGGCCTGCCGGTCGGTGTCGACCTCGCCCATGTAGACCCGGCATTCCATCCCGAACAGGGCCGCGGCGGTGGCGGTGGCCACCCCGTGTTGACCGGCCCCGGTCTCGGCGATCAGCCGGGTCTTGCCCATCCGGCGGGTCAGCAGGGCCTGGCCGAGCACGTTGTTGATCTTGTGTGATCCGGTGTGGTTCAGATCCTCGCGCTTGAGCAGGATGGTGGCGTTGCCGGCGTGTTCGGAGAACCGATCGGCCAGGGTCAGCGGGGTCGGACGCCCGGCGTAGTTGACCCGCAGGTCGTGCAGTTCGGCCGCGTACGCCGGGTCGGCCTGGGCGGCGGTGAAGGCCGCATCCAGTTCGTTCAGCGCGGCGTGCAGCGCTTCGGGGGTGAATCGTCCACCGAAGGGGCCGAAGTGGCCCGTCTGGTCGGGGCCGGGTGTGGAGGTCATTGTTGTGATATCCGATTCGTGTGCACGGACGAGCCGGCGGCGATCATCGCCGCCACGCCGTCCTCGGGGTTGGTACCGGTCACCAGGGCTTCACCGACCAGCACCACCCGGGCGCCGGCCTCGGCGGCCGCGGCGGCATCGGCGGGGCCCTTCAGCCCGGATTCGGCCACCTTGACCACCTGGTCGGGAATCAGGGGGGCCAGTTCGGCGAAGGCTTCGGTGTGTACCTCGAGGGTTTGCAGGTTGCGGTTGTTCACCCCGAGCAGCACCGGGTCGAGCTTCAGGGCTCGTTCGATCTCCTCGGCGGTGTGCACCTCCACCAACGGGGTCAGCCCCAGGTCGAGGCAGTGCTGGTACAGGGCGGCCAGTTCGGCGTCGGTGAGGGCGGCCACGATCAGCAGCGCCAGGTCGGCACCGGCCACCCGGGCTTCGACGAGTTGGTACTCGTTGCTGGTGAAGTCCTTGCGCAGCACCGGGATGTCGACCGCCGCGCGCACCGCGAGCAGGTCGTCCAGTGACCCGTGGAAGCGGGTGCGTTCGGTGAGTACCGAGATCGCCGAGGCCCCACCGCGGGCATAGGCCGCCGCCAGTTCGGCCGGGTCGGTGATCTCGGCCAACGCGCCCTTGCTCGGGCTGGACCGTTTCACCTCGGCGATCACCGACAGGTCACCGGCGGCGAAGGCGGGCATCGGGTCGCGCACCGGCGGCGCGTCGGCCAGCCTGGCCCGCAGTTCGCGCAGCGGCAGAGCCGCGGCGCGCCGGTCGGCGTCCTCGCGGGCTACGGCGGTGAGTTCGTCCAGAACTCCCACGTCAGGCGTTGCTCAAGCCGGCAACCTGCATGATCCGGCCGACGATCAGTGCCACCAGCACCACACCACCGGCCACCGCGAGCAACCACCAGTTCAGCGTCACCACGGCGACGGTGCCGATGATCGCGGCGATGAACGCGATCAGCACGCTCACCCAGGCCGAGGGCGAACGGCCGTGGTGGTACTTGGCGTCTTCCGGTTCGGTGTTGCCCCGGTTGATGTAGTTGCCGCTCATCGGTGCCTCCTGGTCGCTTGCAAAAATCGGCTCCCGCCTTCCACCGAACGCGGGGGTCGAGGCCATTGTGTCGAACTTTCGCGATCGACGCCCACCTGTTTCACCTCGGTGGGATTCCAGCCTAGGCGGTTCTGTCCGCACCGGCATCGCCCGGCGCGCCGTCCTCGGCGGTCGGATCGATGCCCGCGTCCAGTGCCTTCCACACCTCGTGCGGGTCGTCGCTGGTGGCATCCACGCTGCGCCGGTCGAATCGATCACCCCGGGTCGGCCACCGTCCGGCCCCGGCCAGCACCACCCCGGCCGCCGCCACCGCGACCAGGCCGGCGATCAGGTAGCCGACCGGCCAGCCGGTGGATTCGACCCCGGTCGCCCCGGCCAGGGTGTGTTGCCGCAACTGGGTGCGCACCAACTCCTCCCCGGGGGTGGTCGGCATCGCGCCGGTCAGCACCATGCCCACCCCGGCCAGCGCCTGCACCACGGCCACCACCCGCCGACCCACCGGACGCAGCAACAGCAGCAGCGGTACCCCGCCGGCCACGATCAGCGCCAACCCGGCGGCCAACCCCCCGGTGCTGGTGGTGCCGGTCATCGGGATCGGCGGGCCCTCGGTGTGGATCGTCCACCACGGGCGGGTGGCGATCACTCCGGCGGCGACGGCCGCCACGACCAGGCCGGCCAGGCCGAGGGTGCGCAGGGTGCGTCCGCTCATTGCCCACCGATGGGTCGCAGGGATTCGGCGGCGGCGATCGCCCGCATCACCGCGGCCGCCTTGTTGCGGGTTTCGGCGTTCTCGGTGTCGGCGTGGGAGTCGGCCACGATGCCGCCACCGGCCTGCACATGGGCCACCCCGTCCTTGAGCACCGCGGTGCGGATCGCGATCGCGACGTCGGCGTCACCGGTGAAGTCGAAGTAGCCCACCACGCCGCCGTACACCCCGCGCCGCGAACTCTCCAGTTCGTCGATGATCTCCATCGCCCGCACCTTGGGGGCTCCCGACAGGGTGCCGGCCGGGAAGCAGGCCAGCACCGCCCGTAGTGCGCTGTGTTCGTCGCGCAGCCGTCCGGTGACCGCCGACTCCATGTGCATCACGTGGGAGTAGCGGCGCACCTTCATGAACTCGGTGACCTCGACGGTGCCCGGTTCGCTGACCCGGCCCAGATCGTTGCGGCCCAGGTCGACCAGCATCAGGTGTTCGGCACGTTCCTTCTCGTCGGCCAACATGTCGGTCTCCAACTGGGCGTCCTCGGCCGGGTCGGCGCCCCGGGGTCGGGTGCCGGCGATCGGCCGGGTGACCGCCTGCCGGCCGCTGACGGTGACCAGGGCCTCGGGTGAGGAGCCGACGATGTCGAAGCCGGGCATCCGCAGCAGGTACAGGTAGGGGCTGGGGTTGGAGGTGCGCAACATTCGGTACACGTCGAAGGCGTCGGCGTCGGTGTCGATGTCGAACCGTTGCGAGAACACCACCTGGAAGGCCTCGCCGGCTTCGATCCGGCCGACGATGTCGGCGATCGCGGCGTCGTACTCGGTGCGGGTGCGTTGGTCGCGCACGGCGAGCTCGCCGGCCTCCCCGCGCACACCGGCCAGGGCCGGGGTGGGTTGGGCCAGGTCGGCGACCATCCGTTCCACCCGGCGCACCGCATCGGCATGGGCGGCGTCGACCCGTTCATCGGTGGCATCGAAGTTGATCGCGTTGGCGATCAGCCACA
>JAAYAO010000423.1 GCA_012719335.1 Propionibacterium sp.
CTCGTGGGCGGGCATCTGTTCCCGGGTGCGCCGGTACACCACCAGGGCTTCCTCGGCACCCAGCCGGCGGGCGGTGCGGGCGGCGTCCATCGCGGTGTTGCCACCGCCGTAGACCGCGACCCGGCGGCCGATCACCGGCTTGTCACCGGAGGCGACGCCGCGCAGGAAGTCGACCGCGTCCACGATCTTGGAGGCGTCGGAGGCGGGGATGTCGACCTTCTTCGACAGGTGCGCGCCGATCGCGATGAAGACCGCATCGAAGTTGCCCTTGGTGCGTTCGGCCTGCAGGTCCTGAATCGGGTGGTTGCAGTGGATGATCACGTCCAGGTCCTGCAACCGGTTGATCTCGGCGTCCAGCACATCGCGGGGCAACCGGTACTCGGGGATGCCGTACCGCATCATCCCGCCGGGAGCCTCCGAGGCGTCGAAAATTTCGACGTGGTGGCCGTGCCGGGCCAGGTGGTAGGCCGCCGACAGACCGGACGGGCCGGCCCCGATGATCATCACCCGGCGGCCCGAATCGCCGCGGGCGGGACGTTCGAACCGCCACCCCTGCTTGATCGCCTCGTCTCCCAACCACCGCTCCACACCGTGGATCGACACCGCCGAATCGAGTTCGGCACGATTGCAGACGCTCTCGCACGGGTGGTAACAGACCCGCCCGTGGATCGCCGGGAACGGGTTGTCCTGCGTCAACTGCCGCCAGGCGGCCTCGGCCCGCCCGACCTTGATCAGCCGCAACCATTCCTGGATGTTCTCCCCGGCCGGGCAGCCCGCATTGCACGGGGGCAGCAGGTCGACGTACACCGGCATCCGGGTACGGGTCGCGCCCGCTCTGCCCAGGCTGCCGGCAAGGTCGGGCAGGGGCGTGACATCACGACGTCGGGCCATGGGTTCTCCTAGCGGGCAGGCGTTGGAATAGATACTACGACGAGTCGTAACGATCCGCTCGTCGGTGCATCCGGAACATCCGGCGGTGGAACCACATCGGCCCGCAACTCACCTCGGTACCGTCGTCGACGAAGCCGTGTTTGCGGTAGAAGGCCTCGGCCCGCGGGTTGTTGCGCAGAATCCACAGATGGGCGTCGCGCCCGGCCAGGGCGGCGTCCAGCAGTGCGGCACCGACCCCGGTGCCGTGCGCACTGTGCAGAGCGTAGAGGTGTTGCAGTTGGTGCTCGACCAGCGGCGGCGGAAAGCCGAGTTCGCGCTCCCAGTCGGCGATGCCCGGCCCGGCCGCGGCCACTCCGAGGATGTCACCGGCCCCGGTCACCGCAACCCAATGGCGCCGGAACGGTTCCCGGCCGGCCGCCTCATCGGCCTCGGCCCGGGTGATCGCCTCGGCCAGTGCTGCGGCCCGCTCGTCCACCTCGGCCAGCCGGGCCCGGGCGAACTCCGGCGGCATGATGTGGGCGTAGGTGTCGGCCACCGACCGGGCATGGGCGCGCGCCGCGGCCGGGGCGTCCGCAACCGTGGTGCGGCGGACGGTGAAACTCATGGGGTGAAGCTACCAAGGTGCCTCGGGTGTGATGCTCAGGGCTGCGGCGTCTGGCCCAAGCCACCGCTCTCCAGCAGGCTCTCACAGGCCGGCGAGGCCAATATGGCCGTGCCGTAGCGTCACAGGCCGCCGGAGCGCGCAATCGCTCGAAGACGTTTGTCAGGGAGTCGCCATCGCGTGCCACTGGCCGGTCAGCATCTGCAGCCCGATCGCGGCGGCGATGATCGCAGCCCACAGGATTCCGCCGAGCGCCAGCGGACGCCAGCCGGCGTCCCGGATCTGCCGGAACGAACTGGACATGCCCACCGCGGTCATCGCCACCGTGGTGCCGTACACCGCCAGGGTCTTGATCGTCGGCGCGGCCGCAGCCGGGATCACCCCCAGGGAGTTGATCGCCGCGGCCACCAGGAAGAGCACCAGGAAGGGCGGCACCAACCGGTACCACTCGGTCGGAGCGCCGGCCTCGGGACGGCCCCGGCGGCTGCGCCACTGTTCGAACAGGGCAAGCGGAATCAGCGCCAGGGTGCGGGTCAACTTCACCACCACCGCGGTGCCGGCGGCCACACCCCCGCCGATGCCGACCTGCAGCAGTAACTGGTCGTAGCTGGTGGCGGCCGCGACCACCGAGGAGGTGTCGTTGACCGCGGTGCCGGCCCACAGCCCGAAGGATTCGGGGCTCAACCCGATCAACTGGCCGGCGTAGGGAAAGACGATCGCGGCCAACACGTTGTAGACCACGATCACCGCGATCGACACCGCCACCGTGGTCGGGGCGGCGCCGATCACCTGGCTCATCGTGGCGATCGCCGAGGCGCCGCAGATCGAGGTGCCGTAGGTGATCAGGGCGCCGGTCTCGCGTTCCACCTTCAACCACCGGGTCAGCGGTAGTCCCACACCGACCACCACCACGATGGTGCCGATCAGCACCGGCAACCCGGTCAGCCCGACCCGGGCGATCACCGGCAGCGACAGGCCGGCACCGAGCAGCACGATCGAGGCCTGCAGGACGCGTTTGGCGCAGAACTTCGTGCCGGCCGCGATGCTCGCGGGTTGCCCGACCAGTTGACCGACCAGCAACCCCAGCACGATGCCGACCACCGGGGCGCCCAGGGTCGGCACCAGCCGTCCGATACCGAAGGCCACCGCCCCCAGCACGAACGGGGGGATCAACCCCGGCCACACGCCACGGGCTTGCAGGATGCGCACCCAGTCACTGTAGGTGGGCCACATGATCGTGTGAGATTGTGCCCGCCCCCGGGGCAAGAAATCACACGATCATGACGGGGGCTCTTCGTGGGCGGCGATCCGGACGGGTTTCGACTCGTGGCCGCGAGCGGCCACGGCTCAACCAGCCTCCCGTGGAGGGCGTCCTGCTCAACCGGTGTCCTCGGCTCGGTCGCCGCCGATGCGCAGGACGAGCTTGCCCCGAACGTGACCCGCCCGGACCCGCTCCTGGGCCCGGCGCACCTGCTCCATCGGCAGTACCTCGACCTCGGGCGCCCGCAGCCGTCCCGAAGCCAGCAACCCGACGAGGGTGTTCAGGTGCTGTCCGGAGCGTTCGTAGTTGCTCATCGTGGGATGCACCCGCACCCCGCGTCGGGCGGCATCGGCCTCGTCATAGCCGGGTTCGTCGGCGATCAGGGTGCCGATCGGCGCGACACAGCCACCGTCGCGGGTCATCCGCACCGCGTCGGGCAGGGTGCCCTGGCCGACCGCGTCGATGACCAGGTCGACACCGTCGGGGGCCCAGGCCAGCACGGCAGCGGCCACGTCCTCGGATCGGTAATCGATCACCAGGTGCGCACCGAGGTCACGTACGTAGTCGTGATTCGCCGCACTGCAGGTGGCGGCGACCTCGGCGCCGAGGTCGCGACACAGTTGCACCGCGTAGCTACCCAGCCCACCCGAGGCTCCGTTGACGAGCACCTTCTGCCCGGCCCGCACGTCACCGACCACGAAGACCGCCTCGCAGGCGGTGACCCCCGGGACGGGTACCGAGGCGGCCACCGCCGAGCTCACCGTGTCGGGCAGGACGGCCACGCGGGCGGCGTCGGCCAGGGCGAACTCGGCGTACGAACCGCCGGTGCCCCGAATCTGGTGGGAGTAGGCGACCACTCGATCGCCGACGGTGAAGCCCGCGACGTCCGGCCCGCAGGCCGCGACCGTGCCGGACATGTCGTACCCGAGGACGAAGGGGAAGGTGTAGTCGAAGAAGGAGTCGAGCCAGCCCTCGCGGGTTTTCCAGTCGGCGGGGTTCACGCCCGCGTGGGCCACCTCGACCAGCACCTCACCGGGCCCGGGCACCGGGGTGGGCACCCGGGCGATCCGCAGTTTTTCGGGGCCGCCCGGTTCGTCGATCACCACGGCCCGCATCAGCTCACTCAACAGACATGTCCTCCGGCCCCCAGTAGGCCTTCATCGAGGTGATCAGGTTGTCGTCGTCGAACTCGAACAGGTCGATCGGCGCCGACAGGTAGGTCTGCTCACCGGCCTTGGTGCGCACGGTGAAGTGGGCGGCGGCGGTGTTGCCCGCGACCCGCACGGCGACCAGTTCGATGGTGTGGTCCATCGCCGCATTGTTGGTGAAGAACGGCCGGATCTGGTCGTGGCCGCGCAGCACGTCGCCGTCGGCCGGGTCGGCCACGGTGCAGTCCTCGGCGAAGAGGGCGACGATGTCGTCCCCGGTACCGGTCTGCAGGTACTGCAGGTAGTTGCGGACGGCGTCCTTCATCTTCTCGCGGTCGGCCATGACGTTTCTCCTTCGCGGTGGATCTGTCGGTTGCAGCGTCCCAGCGTCGCCCCCGCGCCGACTGCCGTGATCCACTGACCGGGAACCCTCATAGGCTGGGGGTCATGAGACCCGCCCCGCTCCGTCCCCGGTCGATCGTGTCGGTGTGCCTGGCAGCGACGCTCGCCCTGGCCGGGTGCTCGTCCGGCCCGGAAGAACCGCACGACGTCACCTCGGTTGTGCTGCACCCCATGCCCGGCCCCGACCTGTGGCTGCATGACGACTACGAGCAGGGCTTCGGTGACACCTGGCAGCCGGACAACTCCCGCGCCCGGATCTGCGGGATCGTGGACGACGTGGTGGTGCTCTCCGACGCGAGTGGCCTGTCGGCGGTGCACCTCGGCGATGGTGGGCA
>JAAYAO010000424.1 GCA_012719335.1 Propionibacterium sp.
CTTGTTCGGCGCGCCGGAGCCCTTCTTCAGGCCGGCCGCCTTCTTGATCAGTTCCGCTGCGGGCGGGGTCTTGGTGATGAAGGTGAAGGTGCGATCTTCGTAGATCGTGATCTCCACCGGAATCACGTTGCCGCGCATGGATTCGGTGGCCGCGTTGTAGGCCTTGCAGAATTCCATGATGTTGACGCCGTGCGGGCCGAGGGCGGTACCCACCGGCGGGGCCGGCGTCGCGGACGCAGCTTGCAGGGCAACCTTGACGAGGGCTGCCACCTTCTTCTTGGGAGGCATGGATTCGGGTCCTTGCTGGTGACGGGGCCCGATCGGGTGACCGGGCCGGTTCGGGTTCCCTCAGACGACCTTCTGGATCTGCGGGAAGGTGAGATCCACCGGCGTTTCACGGCCGAGGATTTCGACCAGCGCCTTGAGTCGCTGGTTGTTCACATTGATCTCGGTGATCGTGGCGTGCACCCCGGCGAACGGGCCGTCCACCACCATCACCGAGTCGCCCACGGCGTAGTCGGCGACTTCCACCTTCTTGGGCTTCTTCTTACCGCCCTCGGCCTTGGTCGCTGCTGCGATCACCGACGGCGCAAGCATGTTCTCCACCTCGTCCAGGGTGAGCGGCACCGGCGCGGTGGCGTTGCCGACGAACCCGGTCACCGAGGGGGTGTGCCGCACCGTCGACCACGACTCGTCGGTCAGGTCCATCCGCACCAGCACGTAGCCGGGCAGGTAGGTACGGGTCACGAGCTTCTTGGACGAGTCCTTGCGGATCTCGATGACATCCTCGGTGGGCACGACGCACTCGAAGATGTAGTCCTCCATGTTCATGGAGGTGGCGCGCTGCATCAGGTTCTGGCGCACCTTGTTCTCCATCCCCGAGTGGGTGTGGATCACGAACCAGTCGCCGAACTTGGTGCGCAGGTCCTCGCGCAGGGCCTCCAGTGCGGCGGCCTCGGCGTCGGTTTCGCCCTCCTCGGCCGCATCCTCGGCCTCGGCGTCCTCGGCGGGCTCGTCCTCGGGCATGCCCAGGTCGATCTCGGGTTCGGCCGGCGCGTCGTCGGCGAACGCTCCCAGGTCGATCGACACCTCGTCCTCGCCGGAGCCCTCCGCGGCCCAGTCCCCGAGGTCGATACCGGTTTCGTCGTCGGACGACGACTCGACGGCACCGAGATCGATCTCGATGTCGTCACCGGCGTCCATCGCCTGGTTGGCGTCGTTTTCTGACACGTTTTCCTCTCGTGGGCGGGTTGT
The DNA here is from genome assembly GCA_012719335.1 of Propionibacterium sp. Classification (GTDB taxonomy): domain Bacteria; phylum Actinomycetota; class Actinomycetes; order Propionibacteriales; family Propionibacteriaceae; genus JAAYAO01. The sequence continues at coordinate 1,255 of JAAYAO010000424.1, forward strand.
GGGATTCAGCCGAAGAGCCAGGTGACCATGTTGCCGAACAACAGGTCGAGCACCGTCACCACCGCAATGATGAAGGCGACGAACACCAGCACCACCACGAAGTAGCCGCGCACCTGCTCACCGGTCGGCCACACGACCTTCTTCAGCTCATCAACCGATTGTCCGACGAACTCCACCGGCCCGGTGCGCTTCTCCTCCTCCACCGGGCGATGCTTCTGCCGCGGGGTGGGAGCGTTCTTCTTGCGCGGGGCCGAGGGACGGCGCCGGTCGGCGGCCACCGCGGTGGCCTCGGCCAGGGCTTCGTTCTCCTCGGACGCGTCGTAGCCCTCGTCGGGCTGCTCCACGTCGGGAATCCCGTCGTTGTCGGCGTCGATCTCCGCGGCTGCGTCGACCTCCGGGTCGGGCAGGTCGGCCGCCAGGTCGCGTCCCTCGGGGGTCTGGGCAGCTTCAGCGGACAGGTCGTCGTCCCGGCTCGGGTCGCGCTTGTCGTCAGCCACTCAGGTTCCTCCGGTCAGCGCTCACTGTGGCGCGGGATTGACACACTCTTCGCACGGCAAGAGGGACTCGAACCCCCAACCTTCGGTTTTGGAGACCGATGCTCTGCCAGTTGAGCTATTGCCGTTGGGCGATGCGCTCCCCAGTATCTCCTCGGCCCCAAACAGGCACGTCGGCACACTGGTGAACTCACCAAGACAGGGATTCTATGTCGCGGGGCCGTCGATTGTCGAACCGGGCGACCCGACCGCCCGTAACCGCGGCACCCCGCGCGCTAACTCGGGTAGTGCGTGTCGCGCAGGTGCACCAGCAGCGACGAGTGCGGGCCGAGGTGGACGTGGGTGTCGGTGACCACCGCTTCCCCGGTGCTGAGCAGCACGTCACCGGCGGCCTCGAGTTCCATCTCGGTGGGTTGGGCGCCGAAGTTGACCGCGATCGAGATCGCCTCACCGCGTTCGACGACCAGCCACTCGTCGCCGGGCTCCCCCGTACCGTGTCGCACCGCGACCCCGTCGAAGCGGGGGTCGGTCAGGTCGGCGTGGGTGCGGCGCAGGTCGAGCAGTTTGCGGTTCAGCTCCAGCAGAAAACGGTGCGGTTCCTGCTCGGTTTCGTCCCAGTTCAGGATCGACCCGGTGAAGGTGGCGGGGTCCTGCGGGTCGGGCACCGTCGAGATGTCCCAGTCCATCTTGGCGAAC
>JAAYAO010000425.1 GCA_012719335.1 Propionibacterium sp.
GAGGTACTCACCGTTCTCGCCGGTGAGCAGGAAGGCCACGCCCGGGGCACCGGTCATGAAGTCGTTCTTGATGGTCCAGACCGCGGTGCTGATCGAGTCACCGTTACCGGCCACGGTGACCTCGTCGATCTGCTGCATGTCGTCCCAGACCTGGATGGTCTTCTGCTGGCCGTCACCGTGCTCGACCGGGATGGTCACCTCGCACACGTCGCGGCTGATCTCGTCGGTCAGGATGGTCGACGGGCCGGTCACGACCGGAGCATCCACGTCATCGGCGTCATCGGCCGCGTCGTCATCCTCCGGGGGAAGGGGGCATTCGGCGGCCAGGACATCGCTGTCGAAGGCGTGGGTGGCGGAGGCCAGCACGTTACCGTCGGCGTCCAGCACCCGCACCTCGAAGGGGCTCTCCAGCGGGCCGTAGGCACCAACCGTCCACTCGAGGGTGTCTCCGGGCTCCGAGCCCGAGATCGATGTCTGGGCCGACTCTTCACCGGCCGACAGGATGACCACCGACGCGGCGTCGTCACCGACAGCGATCGACACCGTGACGATGCAGTCTTCGAGCGTGATGCCGGTGATGGTGGTCGCGACCTGCTCCTGAGCGACCTCGTTCTCGGTGTCATCCTCGGCGGTCGCGCCATCTTCGACGGCCGGGGTCTCCTCTTCGGCCACCGGCTCAGCAGCGGCTTCGTCACCCTCGGCGGCCGGAGCCTCCTCGGCCGGAGCTTCCGGAGCCGGAGCCTCCTCGGCCGGAGCTTCCGGAGCCGGGGCCTCCTCGGCGGGGGCCTCGGCAGCGGGCGCTTCCTCGGCCGGGGCCTCGGGAGCCGGGGCTTCCTCGACCGCCGGGGCCGGAGCGGCTTCGGTGTCGGCTGCGACAACTGGTTCGGTGGGCTCGACCGCGTCCTCGGCGTACGCGGCGGGGCCCATCAAGCTGGTTGCGCCGAGAATGGCGGCAACCGCTAGAAGTGCGGGCTTGCGCATCTGGTTTTCCCCTTTGGAAAGCGGGCCCGCGACCTGTTCTCGAGCCCTTTACGAACGTCACCGTGAGCTTATGAGTTCCCGGGCGCATTCGGGAGTCATCTCAGGTGTTGTTTTGGACACGAACAAACTACTCACCGGTAAGCGCCGGGAACACCGCGTCACCGGACGATCCGGCCACCGCCCTTCCGGCGGATGGGGTCACACCCGGACAACGAGGCGGCCCGCCCGAAGCCATCTCGGACGGGCCACCCGGATGCCGTCGGGCGGTCGAGGGGCCGCACCGTCGGCACCGGCTCCGTCACCGGAGCCGACACCGATCGCACCGGGGCCGGGGGCTACGCCACCCCGGTGCCGGGCAGGGTCGGGTAGGTGCGCAACAGTTTCGTCATCAGGTTCTCGGCTATCGTGCTCGCGCTCACCCGGTCCAAGCTCGCGGTCGGCCGGCGTTCCGGACGGGGTCGGAGCTCCGGTTCGATGGTCACCGGTGGCGGGTCCATACCGACACCACCCATACCGCCACCGACACACTGGTCGAGGCCCTCGAAGCTGCCCTGCCAGGACGCCAGTTCGGTCAACGGATCGTCGCGCAATACGTGGATCGCCATCCCGTCCGCGCCGATCGGGTCGCTCAAGGTGTACTGGAAGCTGGTCGTGCTGCCCGGCGTTGGATCGGCAAGGGTCAACACTGCCCGTTCGGACCCGGAATCGCCGTCCAGCGCGTACACCTGAACCACTTCGGGATTTGTCGTTGCCCACCAACAGCGTCACGGTCACTTCACAGCCGTCCACGGTGACGTTGTGGATCACCGTGTTGTCCGGCGCCGGCGCGCACTCCTCGAGGCCGAGATCGCCGGTCCAGTCGTCCACGACCGCGCCTTCGGCCAACAGCTCCACGGTCAGCGAGCCGTCGATCGCCTCGTCGACCAGGAAACTCTTGTCCACCGTGATGCCGGTCGCGGCGTGACTCAGCTCGGTGACGTACTGGTACGCCTCCCCGTCGACGGTGGTGCCGGTGACCCGGATGTCCTTGGCCCAGTCGTCGGCGGTGTTCACCGAGACGGTCACCAGACAGCCCGAGGAGGTCACCCCGGCGATGGTGCTGGCGGTGTCCTCCGCGACCGGATCCTCCTCGGTCGGCTCCCCGACCACCGGGTCCTCCTCGACCACCGGGTCGCTCTGCTCCACCGGGTCGGGCGGGGGCACCTCCCCGGTCGGGTCGGGAGCTTCCTCCTCGGCCGGTGCGGGCTGAGGGGTCGGGGCCGGCGCCGGTGGGGCGTCGGTGTCGTCCGCGACGTCCCGGGACGGCTCGGGGTCGGCCGGGTCGGATTCGGGGTCCGGCGCCGGCTCGGGAGCGCCCTCGACCGGGGCGGGCGCCTCTGCGGTGGTCACGACGACCGCGTCGTCCACCGGATCATCGGCGGTCTCGGCGAAGGCCGGGGGTGCCAACAGGCTGGTCGCACCCACCAGGGCCGCCACCAGCAGCAATGCGGGTTTGCGTCTCACGATTCTGCTCCTCGAACACGAGCCCGGACGGGTCGGCGGGCCCTGGAATCCACACCACCCACGCTAGAAATCCCACGGCCGCGGCACATGACCCGCGGGGGCTCAACCCGGACGACGAAGTGGCCCGTCCCGCAACGCATCGGGACGGGCCACCTCGGTTCGTGACTCAGTTACCGGTCGACGGCAACCCCGTCCGCACCTGCTTCTTCACCGGCGGCGGCTTGGGCAACGCATCGGCCTTGCCCTTGGTGGTGGCACACGCCTGCGCCACCGCCGTGGAGTTCGGGAAGTCCCAGTCCTCCACCATGTCGATGAACTCCCCGTCCGGATCAACCAGGACGATCGCGACGCCCGGCGAATCCGTGCCGAACGGCTCGGTGATCGTCCAGTCCACCGAATCGGCACCGGTTCCGAGCTCCACGTCGATCTCGGTGACCTGCTTCATGTCATCCCAGATCTGCACGCTCGCGACCTCTTCGCCGCCCGGGTAGAACGGCACGGTCACCACGCACACATCACGGGTGATCTCATCGGCCAGCAGCACCGTCGGCACCGCAATCTCGGCGTCGTCCTCCGGCCCACCGAGACCGGCGTCGCCGGGTTCGGCCGAGTCATCGGGGTCGTCCGCGATGGCCGGGTCATCGGGGTTGTCCGGGTCATCCGGGTCATCCGGGTCGTCCGGAACGTCACACCCCACTGCCCACAGGTCCTCGGTGACCGAGGTCTCCGGGCCACCCAGCACATGCTCGGCTCCTTCGGCTCTCAGGTAGGCATACCCACCGGCCGGTTCACCGAAAGTGGTCGCCGTGTCGGAGAAGCTGTACACCCACAGCCCGTCGGC
>JAAYAO010000426.1 GCA_012719335.1 Propionibacterium sp.
GAGAACGGGTCGGGCAAATCCACCGTGGTGGAGGCGATTGCCGAGGCCTACGGACTCAACCCCGAGGGCGGCTCGACCGGGGCGATGCACACGACCACGCGCACCGAATCACCACTGGCGGGGCATCTGCAGTTGGTGCGCGGCGCCGGAGCGAGCCGCAAGGGGTACTTCCTGCGGGCCGAGACCATGCACGGGCTGTACACCTACCTCGACGAGGTCGGTTTCGGGGGCTTCCACGAGCGGAGCCACGGCGAATCCTTCCTCGACCTGATCGAGAACCGGTGTTTCGGGCCCAACGGCAGCCCACGTCCGGGCTTGTACGTCTTCGACGAGGTGGAGTCGGCGCTGTCCTTCTCGTCCTGCCTGCGGGTGCTGGCGATGCTGATCGAGCTGACCCGGGAGCCGGACGTACAGGTGATCATGGCCACCCACTCCCCCGTCCTGGCCGCCCTGCCCGGGGCCCGGCTGCTACAACTGGACGCCGACGGCTACCACGACACCGAGTGGGCCGACCTCGACCTGGTGCGCGACGAGCGGCTGTTTCTGGAGGACCCGCGCCGGTTTCTGCGGCATCTGTAGACCGTCACGTTCTCCAGCGGCCTGTCACGGCCCGCCACGACCATATTGGCCGCGCCGGCACGCAGCAGGCCGCTGGAGAACGTCCACACCGACAAGAACGACGGACGCCCGGCGGTTTCCGCCGGGCGTCCGTCGTGGTTTACGGGCAGAACTCAGATGCGTTCGATGATGGCGGCCGACGCCATCGAACCACCGGCGCAGATGGTCACCAGACCGTGGTTGGCGTCGCGGCGCTCCAGTTCGTCGATCACGTTCGCGAACAGGCGGATGCCGGTGGCACCCACCGGGTGCCCGATCGCGATCGCACCGCCGTTGACGTTCAACCGGTCACGCTCGATCTTGTGATGCCGCTCCAGCGAGATCGCCACCGAGGCGAAGGCCTCGTTGACCTCGACCAGGTCGATGTCCGAGATCGACATGCCGGTCATGTCCAGCACCTTCTGGGTGGCCTGGATCGGGCCGTCGAGCACGAACTTGGGCGGGCCGCCGACCAGGGCCTGGGCGATGATCCGGGCGCGGGGCTTCAGACCGTGCTCGGCGGCCTTCTCCTCGCTCATGATCAACAGCGCACCGGCGCCGTCGGAGATCTGCGAGGAGGTGCCGGCGGTGTGCAGGCCCTTCTCCGGGTCGATCGGGTTCAGTGCGGCGAGCGCCTCCAGCGAGGTGTCGCGCAGCCCCTGGTCGCGGGTCACCGTGGCCGGCACCTCACCGTCGCCGAGGGTCGCGCCGGGCACCGGCACGATCTGTCGGTCGAGCCAGCCGTTGTCCCAGGCCTGCTTGGCCAACTGCTGCGAACGCAGACCGAACTCGTCCAGGTCCTGACGGGTGATGCCCTTCTCCCGGGCAATCCGGTCGGATCCGACGAACTGGTTCGGCATGTCCAGGTCCCAGTCGTCCGGCTTCGGCCGGCCGGTCGGACCGGGGAAGTTCGACATCAGCGGGATCCGGCTCATCGCCTCGACACCACAGGCCACGCCGACGCCGATCGCGTCCGCGGCGATCAGGCCGGCCAACAGGTGCACCGAGTGCTGACCCGAGCTGCACTGGGCATCGATCGTGGTGGCGGCAACCTCCCACGGCAGACCGGAGGCCAACCACGCCATCCGGGTCACGTTGCCGGCCTGCTCACCGGCCTGGGTGACACAGCCACCGATCAACTGGTCGACGTCCAGCGGCTGCAGCCCATTGCGCTGCAACAACCCCTTCTGGGCGAAGCCGAGCAGATGGGTCGGGTGATGGCCACTCAGCCACCCGTTGCGGCGGCCGAAGGGGGTACGCGCTGCATCGACAATCACGGCATTCGCCATGGAGACACCTCACTGGTTGGTAATTCATCTTGACGTCGTGGCGAAGCTAGTACAGCTTCGTAGCGGTTCCAGCACCGCAATCCCAGTCACTGGAGGCTCCGTGTCCATCGCCCTTTCGCCGCTGCAGCAAGAACTTCGTGACCTGGTCAAGGAATGGGCAACCGACCGCGAACCGCGCGTCGAGGCACGTCGCCGTGCCGACCTGGATCCGACCAGCCCCGACACCTGGGCCAAGGGCAGGATGTGGGACGAGCTGGTCGAGTTTGGTGCCCTGAGCGTCCACCTGCCCGAGGACGTCGGCGGCCTGGGTGAGTCGCTCGCCGAGGCCATCGTGATCGTGGCCGAGTTGGGCGCCGCGCTGTGCCCGCTGCCGATCGTCCCCACGGTCACCGCGTCGGCGATCGTCGCCGCGTCCGAGGCCGAGGACGTCATGGAACTGCTGACCCCCTTCGGTGCGGGCGCGCCCGCCGCGGTCGGCCTGGAACCGACCCTGACCCTCACCGACGGACGCCTCAGCGGCAGCACCGCACCGGTGCTCGGCGCCCCGGAGGCCGATTGGCTGGTGCTCGGCAGCACCGACGGTGCGTGGCATCTGGTGGCGGCCGCCGATCTGCGCGTGCAGCCGTTGGCCAGCAATGACCCGACCCGCTCCCTGGGGCAGGTCGAGGTGGACGGGGTCGAGGCCCGCACCCTGCCCGGGGTGACCACCGAACTCGTCCGCTCGATCGCCGCGACGGTGGCCGTGGCCGAACTCGCCGGGCTGGCCCGCTGGTCGACCGACACCACCGTGGAGTACGTGAAGACCCGCGAACAGTTCGGGCAGTTGATCGGCTCCTTCCAGGCCGTCAAGCACATCGCGGCCAAGATGGAGGTCGACACCCAGTTGCTGACCTCGGCCGCCTGGGATGTCGCCAGCCTGGTCGAGGCCGACGGCCGTTGGAACCGCGACGCGGTGCTGGCCGGGGTGGCCGCCGCGGTGGTGGGTCTGCCCGCCGGCCTCGAGGTCACCAAGAACCTGATTCAACTGCACGGCGGCATCGGCTACACCTGGGAGCACGACGCGCACTTCTACCTCAAGCGCGCCAAGGTGTGGCAGTCACTGCTGGGCCACGAATCGATCTGGGAGGAGCAGCTCGGCGCCGCCACCCTGGAGGGCTTCGACCGGCAGCCCGCCCCGCTCACCCTCGACGTCGACCTGGGTGACGATCTGCGCAACACCATCGACGACATCAAGAACACCGAGCCGGCCGAACGACGCGCCAAGCTGGTCGAGGCCGGCCTGGTGCGTCCGACCTGGGACGCCCCCTACGGTCGCGGCGCCTCCGTGGCGGAGAACATGGCGATCGCGGCCGCTCTGGCCGAGGCCGGTATCGAGGTACCCGACCTGGTGATCGCCGGCTGGATCGTACCGGCGATCGTGCGCGGCGGCACCGACGAGCAGCGCGAACGCTTCGTCCGGCCGTCCCTGTTGGGTGAGATCGAGTGGTGCCAGCTGTTCAGCGAGCCGGGCGCCGGTTCGGACCTGGCCTCGCTGCGCACCAGGGCCACCCGCACCGAGGGCGGTTGGATCCTGAACGGGCAGAAGGTGTGGAACTCCAACGCCCACAAGTCCGAATGGGGCATGTGCCTGGCCCGCACCAACCCCGACGTGCCCAAGCACAAGGGCATCACCGTCTTCCTGATCGACATGAAGTCCCCCGGGGTGGACGTCCGGCCGTTGCGTGAGGCCACCGGTGAGGCACTGTTCAACGAGGTCTTCCTCGACGACGTGTTCGTGCCCGACGACTGCCAGTTGGGCGGCGACGGTGAGGGGTGGCGACTGGCCACCGGCACCCTGGCCCAGGAGCGCGTCGACATGGGTTCGCGTCGGGCCCTGTCGGAGGACATGGACAAGGTGCTCGACGTGCTGCGTGCCGACCCGGGGCGCTGGACGGGCCTGGTCGGCAACCTGGTCGCCCGCAGTTGGGTCAAGGCCGCCGGTGACCGCCGGATGGCCATCCAGGCGCTGGCCGACATCGTCCCGGACGGCAAGCTGGCCACCGTCACCAAGCTGATCGGGGTCGCCCTGGAACAGGACGTCCGTGAAGCCATGGTGACCGTGCTCGGCTCCCGCGGAGCCATCGCCGACGAGGTCGGCGCGCACGCCGCGACGCGCTTCATCTCCAGTCGCCAGCTCAGCATCGCCGGTGGTACCACCCAGATCCTGCTGAACGTGCTCTCCGAGCGGTCACTGGGCCTGCCCCGCGGCTGATCCTCCGCAGCCGGTGTCCGTCGCCGGATACCGCGTTGACTGCAAACCGCC
>JAAYAO010000427.1 GCA_012719335.1 Propionibacterium sp.
CGCCCTCTGCGAGCAGTTCGGGGCCGCGAACGTGGGGATGATCACCGGAGATGCGAGCGTCAACTCCGGCGCGCCGATCATCGCGTGCACCGCCGAGATCCTCGCCAACCTCGCCCTGCGTCACGGCCGGCACCTCGAGGTCGCCAACGTGGTGATGGACGAGTTCCACTTCTACTCCGAGCCCGACCGCGGCTGGGCCTGGCAGGTGCCGCTGCTCACCCTGCCGCAGGCCCAGTTCGTCCTGATGTCGGCCACCCTGGGCAATGTCGACCGTTTCGTCACCGACCTGACCGCCCGCACCGGCCGCGACACCGCCCACGTCTCCGACGCCGAACGGCCCGTCCCACTCACCTTTGAGTGGAGCCTCGACCCGCTGCACGAGCTGATCGACGAACTGGTCAGCACCCACCAGGTGCCCGCCTACGTGGTGCACTTCACCCAGGCCGCCGCGCTGGACCGGGCCAAGTCGCTGCTCAGCAGCAAACTGACCAGCAAGGACGAACGTCAGGCGATCGCCGACGAGATCGGCGCCTTCCGGTTCACCGCCGGCTTCGGACGGACCCTGTCGAAGCTGGTGCGCAACGGCATCGGGGTGCACCACGCCGGCATGTTGCCCCGCTACCGGCGCCTGGTCGAACAACTCGCCCAGGCCGGGCTGCTGAAGGTGATCTGCGGCACCGACACCCTCGGGGTGGGCATCAACGTGCCGATCCGCACCGTGGTGTTCACCGGGCTGGCGAAGTTCGACGGCGCCCGCAACCGGATCATCCGAGCCCGGGAGTTTCACCAGATCGCCGGACGGGCCGGACGGGCCGGGTTCGACTCGGCCGGCACCGTGGTCGTCCAGGCCCCCGAGCACGTGATCGAGAACGAACGCGCCCTGGCCAAGGCCGGCGACGACCCGGTCAAACGCAAGCGGGTGCAGCGCAAGAAACCACCCGAGGGGTTCGTGTCCTGGACCGAGGAGACCTTCGACAAACTCGTCGCCGCCGATCCCGAACCACTGGTGTCGCGGATGCGGATGACCCACTCGATGATCCTCAACGTGGTCGAACGCCCCGGCAACCCGTTCGACAACCTGCGCTCGCTGGTGCTGGACAACCACGAGGAGCCGGGCGGCAAACGACGCCTGGTGAAGCGGACGATCTCGCTGGCCCGGGGGCTGTTGGAGTCGGGGGTGTTGGTGCGGCTGCCGGCGCCCGATCCGACCGGGCGCACCGTGATGCTGGCCGAGGCCCTGCAGGAGGACTTCGCGCTGAACCAGCCGCTGTCGCCCTTCGCGCTGGCCGCCTTCGACCTGCTGGACACCGAATCCCCCGACTACCCGCTCGACCTGGTGTCGGTGATCGAGGCGATCCTCGACAACCCGACCCCGATCCTGTTCGCCCAGCAACGCAAGGCCCGCGGCGAGGCGATCGCCGAACTCAAGGCCGACGGCGTCGAGTACACCGAGCGGATGACCATCGTCGACGAGATCGGTTGGCCCAAGCCGCTCGAAGAACTGCTCGAACCGATGCTCGCGGTGTTCGCGCAAACCCATCCCTGGGTGGCCGAAACCGAACTGTCGCCGAAGTCGGTGGTGCGCGAGATGTACGAGCAGGGGATGAGCTTCACCGACCTGATCGGCCGCTACGAGGTGCAACGCTCGGAGGGCCTGGTGCTGCGCTACCTGTCGGACGTGTACCGGGCGCTGCGCCAGACCGTCCCCGAATCACGGCGCACCCCGGAGTTCGACGAGATCGTCGAATGGCTGGGCGAGACCGTCCGGCAGACCGACTCGTCCCTGCTGGACGAATGGGAGGCGCTCACCGATCCGGAGATCGTGGCTGCCCGGGCCGAGGAGTTCGCCGCCGGCAAACCGCCTCCGCCGCCGCGTCCGATCACCGCCCATGAGCGCACCTTCACCACGATGATTCGCAACGCGATGTGGCACCGGGTGCAGTTGATCGCCGACGACCGGTGGGCCGACCTGGGCCGCCTCGAAGTCGAAACCGCCGACCGCACCGACCCGCCCGGCGAGATCGTGATGACCCCCGAGGCCTGGGACGACGCCCTCGGCGCCTACTGGGACGAACACGACGACATCGGCCTCGGCGCCGACGCCCGTGGCCCCGCCTTCTTCGTCGTCCAACCCTGGGACAAACCCGGCCGCGGTTGGACCGTGCGCCAAGTGATCGACGACCCCGACGGCAACCGGGACTGGTCGATCCACGCCGAAGTCGACCTCGACGCCTCCGACGCCGCCGGTGCACCCGCCCTGACCGTCCTGTCCTTCTCCCGAATGGACTGACCTCCCTGTCGGGCTGCACCGGGGCAGCGGCCCTCTCACGCCTGGTTGAGCAGGGCC